>DATDWE010000073.1:0-3582 GCA_035289765.1 Candidatus Nanoarchaeia archaeon | reverse complement strand
TAGGGCCTGAAAGAGTCATCTATGACCGTTATTGTCTTGCCATCCACTGCTCTCCCGAATATATAGATTACTGGCTTGTTGTCCCTGACCTTATAGGCCATATCCAGGGGGTAAAACTGTATTTTAGGCATATACAGGCTTATAACCCCGGAATATTTAAAGGTTTGGGGGGTTTGTGTCCAGTGAACCATCCATTATTGCTTAAGATAGTATAATAACATTTAAAAACAAGCTATTTTTCTTATACAACAATATGTACGACCTTATAATAATCGGAGGCGGATGCGCAGGCATGGCAGCTGGCATCTATGCTGCAAGATACAACCTGAAGACAATGATAATCTCCAATGAGATAGGCGGAGTGCTCAATGAGGCCCATATTGTGGAGAATTACCCGGGCTACAGGAGCATATCAGGCATTGATCTCATGATCAAATACAGGGACCACGCAAAAGACCTTGGTGTTGAGTTTGTGGACGGCCAGGTCGAGAAGGCAGAAAAGAAGAAGGACGGCTTTCTTGTTGTCTCAAAGGAAAAGCAGTTTGAATCAAAGACACTGCTTCTTGCTCCGGGCCTGAGAAGAAAGCATCTCAACATTCCCGGAGAGGACAGGTTCGCAGGAAAAGGAGTCAGCTACTGCTACACATGCGATGCTCCTTTCTTCAAAAATAAAGTCGTGGGTGTTGTGGGTGGTTCTGATTCAGCTGCACTGGCAGCGATATTGTCAGCGCAGTATGCAAAGAAAGTCTATATAATATACAGGAAAGAGGAGATCAGGGCAGAGCCCATAAACAAGAAGGCAGTGGACAGCAATGAGAAGATTGAGATAATAACAAACATCAATGTTGTTGAGGTCAGGGGAGACAAGCTCCTCACAACTGCTGTGCTGGACAGGGAATACAAAGGAAGCAAAGAGCTGAAGCTTGACGGATTATTCATAGAGGTAGGCTCTGTGCCTTCTACAGTCCTCTCAGAGCAGCTTGGGGTGAAGCTAAGCGACAATGGCCTGATCCTGGTTGATGAGAACAAGAAGACAAATGTGGACGGAGTGTATGCTGCAGGAGACGCGACAAACACTGTGATGAGGCAGGCCATAACAGCAGCAGCAGACGGAGCAGTTGCTGCGCTGAGCGCATACCAGCACATAAAGAAGAAGAAAGTGGAGAAGTACTGATTCTTTGCATAATCTTTTTAAATAATGCGGAGTTATATCCTCAAAAAGGTGATATAATGGCACAGCACAAGAACCAGCGCGTCGGAGTTTTTGTAGACGTGCAGAACATGTATTATTCTGCAAAGCATCTTCACAGCTCAAAGGTTAATTATGGCGCTATCCTAAAGGAAGCAGTAAAGCAGAGACAGCTCATAAGGGCAATAGCATATGTTGTCAGGTCCGGTGAGGAGGACAAGAAGGTTTTCTTTGAATCCCTTGAGAGGATCGGTTTTGAGGTCAAGGCAAAAGACCTGCAGACATTCTACGGCGGAGCTAAGAAGGGCGACTGGGACATCGGCATTGCGATGGACATAATGAGGATGGCTGCAAAGCTTGATGTTCTAGTGCTTGTCTCAGGAGACGGAGATTTCCAGGACCTTCTTGAGCATTCTTCTGCACTAGGATGCAGGACTGAGGTCATTGCATTCGGAAAAGCAGCTTCACTGAAGCTCAAGAACCAGGCAGACCTTTTCATTGACATGGATGCAAATCCAAGGAAATACCTGATAGCAGGCAGAGGCAGGCAGGATGGTTGAAGAGCTGAACAGTTCCAATTTTGAGAAGAAGACCAAAGGAAAGAAGGCCATAGTAGACTTCTGGGCTCCATGGTGCGGGCCATGCAGGATGATGGCTCCTGTATTTGAGGAGCTTGCAAAGGAATTCAAGGGGAAGCTTGATTTCTTCAAGCTGAATGTCGATGACAATGACAGTATAGCTGAAAGATTCAGCGTGCAGGGAATACCATGCCTTGTCATAATCAAGGACGGCAAAGAGGTTGACAGGATTGTGGGCTTCCAGCAGAAAGATTCTCTGAAAAAGCTTATTGAGAGGATGATATCATGAAGAAGAAGGCAGCCATAATATACCAGAGCGAGACAGGAAACACAAAGAAGCTGGCAGAGGCCATTGCAAAAGGCATGAAGAAGAAGCTCAGCGTCAGGATGATCACTGTTGACAAGGCAAAGAAAAGCGATGTGGACACTGCTAACATAATAGGATTCGGCGCAGGCATATACTCATTCAAGCCATGCGCTCCAGTCCAGAAGTTTGTTGATTCCCTGCCTCTTGAGAACGAAAAGGTTGTTTTCACATTCTCCACAAGCGGCTGGGGCTCTGACATGCAGCTCACTCCGCTGAAAAGAGAGCTTAACAGAAAAGGGTTGTGTGTTGTCGGCTCTTTCACATGCAAAGGCCATGACATGTGGGGCCCTTTCAAGTGGTTTGGCGGAATAAACAAAGGAAGGCCTAACAAGGATGATCTCAAAAGGGCTGAGAAGTTCGGCGCTGAGATTGCCAAAACGTTCTAGTTAATCTCTAGGATAGCAGATTCTCAATAAGTTTTATATATAAGTTACTGTTTTAGCTACTCTGGAATGATAAAGAACATTGCCAAATTGTTCGAGATAGTGGGGAAAGAGCATCATGAGGAAGCCATAAGATGGATTGAAGAGTTCTCCAAGGTTGACGAATCAAGATTCGGGGTCATAAAAGTGGGCGGAGCGTCTGTCAGGGATTACCTGGATGATTTCTGCGATGGAGTGAGCATTCTTGCAAGCCTGGGGCTTTACACGCCTGTTGTCTATGGGTATGGAGAGCAGCTTGATGCAAGATTGAAGAGTGCAGGCATAACGCCAAGAAAGCATCCTGTGACTAATGACAGGATAACGACAGCTGATGTGATCCATTATGTCAGCGGCATAGCATATGAATCAGGACACCTCATAGTCAAACAGCTCAAGAGGCGGGGAATAAGAGCAAGATTGCTTGATGAGGTGTTCACTGCAGAGGCAAAGCACTTGGATGGTGTTGAAGAGGAGCATTACACAGGAGAGGTCAAGAGTGTTAATGTAGAAGAGGTAAAGCAGCTTATAGCTGGACGCATTGTTCCTGTCATACCTCCTTTGGGATTCTCAGAAGACGGAAGGGTAAAGTTCAATGTAAATGGCGACACAGCAGCAAATGGCCTTGTGTATGCGCTGAAACCATTGAAGTATATCCTGGTGAATGACAAGGGAGGAATAAAAGACAGCTCAGGCAATCTTATACAGACTGTTGTTCTTGAGAGGGATTATCAGAATCTGATTGACACCAACACAGTCACAGGCGGGATGAGAAAAAAGCTTGATGAGATCAAAGCGATTCTCGAGAATCTTGCAGGAGAAGGGTATGCTCCCTCAGTGCAGATATCCCATCCGCAGAATCTTGTGAGAGAGCTGTTCACAAACACTGGAATGGGGACTTATATAATAAAGAAAATATAAAAAAGAAAGAATCTTATTCCTTTTTCTCAGCAGGCTTTTTCTCTGCTTTTGGTTTCTTCTCTTCTTTTGGCTTCTCTTCTTTCTTATGCTCTGCCTTGGCCTCAACCT
>DATDWE010000072.1:0-2094 GCA_035289765.1 Candidatus Nanoarchaeia archaeon | reverse complement strand
CCACAACCAAAATCTTTATAAACCACATTGTGCCACCATTTTATTCCGAGGTTTTTAGGGGGTGTATTGGGTGGCAGTAATAAAGACAAAAGAGGTAAGTATGCAGAGTGTGCAGAAACAGGTTTCTATGGAGCTTTTAGGCATGGAAATGAAGATAAGGAATTCTTTCGGCGTCATCAAGGAGGAGTTTGAGGACCATCTTGACGCAATAAACGAGAACACTGAAGAGCTTCAGAGCCAGTATGGGTCATTGTGCGAGCTTAACAGGAAGATCGAGAAGCTGAATGAGAGGGTTGACCAGATGTCTGCGATGGTGAAGGAGCTTGTGAGCGAGAGGAGCAGCATAAATCTCACTCTTGATGAGCAGAGGGTTTTCCTTGTGCTCTACACCCATGATGAGGGCTTCCTCAGCTTTGATGAGGTTGTCGAAAGGACGCATTTCAATGCTGACTACTGCCGGGACATGATAACTTCAATGCTTGACAAGGGAATCAGGCTGACAAGAGAGGTAACAGAGGGGAAGCTTCATTTCAAGCTCAACCCTTATTTCAAGGCAAGGCAGATAAGGGAGAACATTGTCAAGATAGACCCTTCTGTCCTGAGGCAGATGGAGAACAAGGTTCTGGGAAGCTATTTTTGATTTCTCTTTTTATTACATTTTTTCTATTATCTTAATAATATTTATATATATCTTTTGAATTACTTATCTGTATGTTCAAGGATCGCTTTGAGGCTGGCAGCCTGCTGGCTGACAAGCTTGAGAAATTCAGTGGCGAAAAAGAGGCCATAGTTCTTGCTATTCCAAGGGGTGGGCTGCAGATAGGGTATCAGGTGTCCAAGAAGCTTCATGTTCCGCTGGACATAATCGTCACAAAGAAGATAGGCTATCCAGGAGAGCCGGAATATGCAATCGGCTCTGTGGGGCCAAAAGGCGAGGTCTATCTGACTGAAACAGGACTGGATATTCCCAAGGATTACATAAAAAGGGAGGCAGAGGAGCTGAAGAAGGCTGTCCAGGAGCGATACAGGAAATACAGGGGCAATAAGCCTCTGCCAGATCTAAAGAACAAGATCGTGATAATTGTTGATGACGGCCTTGCGACAGGCAGCACAATGATGGCTGCTGTGGAGTTTGTCAGGAGAGAGAAGCCTGCTATAGTGATTGTCGCTGTGCCAGTTGCTCCAGAAGAGGCAGTCCGGAAGTTTGAGAGGATCGCAGACAAGGTCGTGTGCGTGGACATACCTGACTTCTTCCAGGCAATAGGCATATTCTATGAATCATTCCCCCAGGTAGAAGATGATGAGGCAATAAGGCTCCTGAGAGAGGCGAACAGATGAAGAAATCTGTGAGGATTGCACTGGGCAAAGTGACCTTGGACGGAGATCTTGTGATGCCTGACAGCGCAAAAGGGATTGTGCTGTTTGCCCATGGCTCTGGAAGCAGCAGGTTCAGCCCGAGGAACAGGCATGTTGCAGATGTGCTTAACAAGGCAGGGATTGCGACATTGCTCATGGACCTGCTCACAAAAGAAGAGGAGAAGATTGATGATGTGACTGCAGAGCTGAGGTTCGATATCAGGATGCTTGCAGAAAGGGTAGTCAAAGCTGTCGAGTGGCTCAGGAAGAATGACGATACAAGGAAGCTTTCAATAGGCTGTTTTGGAGCAAGCACAGGAGCTGCAGCTGCGCTGATAGCTGCTGCTGAAAGGCCTGCTGATGTGAAGGCAGTTGTCTCAAGAGGGGGAAGGCCTGATCTTGCGATACAATACCTTCCAAAGGTAAAGGCGCCTACACTGCTTATTGTGGGTGGGGATGACGAGCCTGTTATCAGCATGAACAGGGAGGCTCTTGAGCGCCTTGATGCAGTGAAAAAACTTGAGATAGTGCCTGGCGCAACCCACTTGTTTGAAGAGCAGGGAAAGCTTGAAATAGTAGCTAAGCTTGCTGCAGAATGGTTCAGGAAATATCTGGGGAAATGAACATGGCAAAGCCAATATTGTTTTACACAAGCTCAGCAAAGCATATTGCTGAGAGGATGAGGATAAAGAAGGGAAGATTTGTCATGAAGAGATTCACAGACGGAGAGATCTATGT
>DATDWE010000071.1:0-4522 GCA_035289765.1 Candidatus Nanoarchaeia archaeon | reverse complement strand
CATTACCAGAACAGGTTCCTGCAGGAATTCGCAAAAAGGATGAGCCTTTCTTCTGAAGAGATATATTACACAACACCAAAAGAGATTAAGGAACTCTTCAGGACAGGAAAGAAGCCATCCAAAAAACAGCTTGCTGGCAGGATAAAGCTTTTTGTGCATATTGCCACAATACCCTTCTCCGATGTTGTTTATGAAGGAAAAGACGCTGAAGACATACTCAAGGCTTATGAGTCAATAGGGCATGAGAAAGAGCTTAAAGGCACTGTGGCGTCATTCGGGAAAGAGCATGTGATAAGAGGAGAGGCAAACATTGTGCTGGACCCAAGAAAATCAGGATTCAGGAAAGGCCAGATACTTGTAACTTCTATGACACGGCCAGAATTTGTTCCATTGATGCATTTAGCAAAGGCTATTGTGACAGATGAAGGCGGAGTGACAACACATGCAGGCATTGTCTCCCGCGAGCTGGGGATAGCATGCATTGTGGGAACAAGAAGCGCTACAAAAGTGCTAAAGACAGGGGATAAGATTGAGATGGACACAAAGACAGGGGAGATAAAGATATTAAAATGAAGATTTCAGAAGTGCTGAAGGACATAAAATCCAGCAGCTGGTGGACAGAGGAGTGCCCAGGCATACTTGGGCTTTGCGTGCCTTTCATGGATGCTTTTGCAGGCATGAGGAACAAGATTGACCTTCCATTCCACAGCATGAGCGTGCTTGTTCTTGAGAAAGGCAACATAAGGGAAGAGACAAAAGAGGATGAGAAGAGCAGGACATTTCTCTATGTTCTGGAGCAGATGAAGAAGAATAGTTCATTTGTAGACAATCTTGTTGAGGGACACAGAAAATCAGAAAAAGAGCTGATAGCTATTTCTGGAGAAGTTGGAAGAATCAAGCTTGATAAGATTGACAACAAAGCTCTGTGGGGCTTATTCAAGGAATTCTTTGACAAATATGTCAGCTTTGTTGAGTATGGTGTGATACCAGAAGCAGGGGATCCTTTCGCAGAACACTATCTGATTCCTAAACTCAGAAAAGAAGGCATCCCAGAGCCTGAGATAAATGATGTGATGGTCACTTTCTCCACTCCAGTGGTGTACAGCTTCATGGACAATGAGCACATTGATTTCCTTAAGCTATGCCTCTCTTACCTTAAGAAAGGCAAAGATTTCAATAAGAAGCTCAAGGAGCATTCAAAGAGATATTTCTGGCTCAGGAACAATTACTCAAAGCCAATGATGCTTGATGAAGGATATTTCCTTAAGAGGGTCAAGGAAGAGGTCAAAGACAAGGCAGCAGACGAGATAAAGAAAGAGATTGAGAAGAAAAAACAGGAAAAAGACGATTTCAGGAAAAAGAAAGAGGAATACAGGAAGAAATACAGGCTGAGTGATGAGACAATGCTCATATTCACAATATATGAGAAGATGGGTGTTTGGATTGATGAGAGGAAGGCAAGGATGGTGGCATCAGTGCATTATCTTTCACTTCTGCTGAAAGAGATAGGAAGAAGGAACAGCCTTGAATGGGAAGAGATGGGATATTACACAATCCCCGAGATAAAGGGCCTCCTGCTTGACAACAAGAAAGTGCCAAAACAAGAGATGAAATCAAGGTCTGAGTTAAGTGCGTATATAACAACCTATGAAGAGAAATGGCTTGTCACAGGAGAGGATGCAAAGAAAATAAGAGATGCTTTTGACGCAAAGATAATCAAGGAGGTTGTGAAAGGCATTGTCGCAAACAGGGCAAAGGCAAAGTTCACCGGCGAGGTCTGCGTCATAATGAATCCGCACAAGGAAGACCTGCCTCAAGGAAAGATCATTGTTACATCCATGACAAGGCCTGATTTTGTCCATCTTATCAAGAAAGCAGCAGCAATAGTGACTGATGAAGGCGGCATAACATGCCACGCTGCTATTATGAGCAGGGAATTCGGTATACCTTGCATAATCGGGACAAAGAATGCCACAAGAGTGCTGAAGACAGGGGATCATGTTGAGATTGACACTGAGAAAGGGATAGTTAAAAAGATTTGATGATATTTAGAGAGAAAATAGCTGGTCGTGGGACTAAAAACGAAGTTTTTATGTCCCACTTAGCATTGCGCGCGAGCCGAGCGTAACCGGCTCTGAGGAAGATATGAAATGGTCTAGGCTTTGGGCAAGGGAATATGGAGTTCACTATTCTGAGCTCTGCGTAAGGTTTCTGGGAGACCTTGTAAAAGACATAAGCCCCATAACAACAAATGACACTGCAATGGTTCCTGAAGATGGAAGAGAAGCTTACTATATCCCAACAGAGGATTTCAACAGGTTCATGGGCATTATAATCAAAGAATACTGCAAAGACCTTGAATCTTTCAAGAAACTGGAACAGAGGATGCACAAGTTCGGCAGCGCCTTCCTCAAGACCACTGAGAAGATAAAAGCAATGGATTTGAGGAAGAAAAGCAATGAAGAGCTTGCTGCTCTGTTTGATGAATACTGGATGTCCATACTCAGATACAACAACACAGTATTTATCACGTTTAATATGTCAGAGTACACAGCAGAAAGAGCAAATGATATTATCGTAAGAAGGGTTAAGGAAAGAGGGAAGCAGGATAGAATCCTCCAGGCAGTATTAACGCCATTTAAGAAAGCATCGATAATGAAGCTCAGGGATGAGATATCAAAAGGAAAAGACCCTAAAACACTCTATGGAAACTATAGATGGATGCCATGCATTGATTTTATATTCAGCCCATGGACAAAAGAGCAGTTTCTTGATGCTGTCAGGGAATTAGGCAAGGAAGAAAAGAGGCATGCAAAGCTTACAGATGTCCTGAAAGAGATAAAATTGACCAAGAAAGAGGGGGAGTTGCTTAGGATAGCAAATTTAGGTGCGTACATAAAGGATAAGAGAGATGAATACAGAAGAAAAGGGTTCTGTAATATCAGTGAAAGTCTTATTGCCGAGATATCAAAAAGAATAGGTGTCAGTGTGAAAAATATAGGTTTTCTTATTAAAGACGATATCATGGCTGCGCTAAAAGGTAAAAAGCCAGACCTAAAAAAGATAGAAGAAAGAAAAAAAGGGTTTTTGATTTATATGAAGGGCGGTAAAGCGGTCTGCGCAAGCGGCAAAGATATACAAAAAGCAATGAAAGAGCTTGGAATTGAGCAGAAGCAGGAAGGGGGAGCAGGAGAGATAAAGGGGATGATAGCAAACAGGGGAAAAGCGCAGGGAACAGTGAAGATTGTGAAAAGAGCAAAAGATATTGAAAAAGTAGAAAAAGGCGACATGCTTGTAGCATCATCAACCCACCCAGATTATATAACCGCAATGCAAAGAGCAGCTGCATTTGTGACAGATGAAGGTGGGCTTACCTCTCATGCTGCAATTGTTGCAAGAGAGATGGGCAAGCCGTGCATTGTCGGAACAAAGAATGCGACAAATAGATTAAAAGATGGTGACAAGATAGAGGTAGACGCAAATAAAGGAATCATAAGAAAACTTTAAATTCAGCATATATATTATAAGGACCAGAGGTGTAAGAATGAAAAATCTGATAAAACTGATGAAACAGAAGGCAAAGGCCAAAAGAAGAAAGATTGTTGTTGCAGAAGGATGGGAGGAGCGCTGTCTGAAGGCAGCAGACTATGTGCTGAGAGAGGGCTATGCTGATCTTGTCCTGCTCGGCGATGAAAAGAAGATAAAGGAAGAGGCAAAGAAGCTGAAGATTGACATAACAGCTGCTGAGATAATAAACCCAAAGACATCAGATATGAGAAAAAAGCTTGCAAAAGATCTTTATGAGCTGAGAAAAGCCAAAGGAATGACAGAGGAGCAGGCATCGAAGCTTCTTGATGATGTGAATTACTTCGGCTGCATGCTTGTGCATATAGGATATGCAGACGGGCTTGCTGGAAGCGCAATATGCTCAACAGCAGAGCTCATGAGACCTGCCCTGCAGATAATCAAGACAAAGCCTGACGTAAATCTTGTCTCTGAGGCTATGATAATGTATGATAAAAAGAATGAGAGGGTGCTGTTCTTCTCAGACTGCAGCCTTAATATTGACCCGACAACAGAGCAGCTGGCGCAGATTGCAGTCAATGCAGGCGACATGGCAAAATCCTTCAATTTCAAGCCAAAAGTAGCCTTGCTCAGCTTCTCAACAAAAGGCTCAGGAGGGGATGCTGATATAATAAAGAAAACTGTTGAGGCAGCAAGGATTGCCCAGGAAAAGAGGCCTGATTATATAATAGATGCTGAATACCAGGGAGATGCTGCACTGAACACCAAAGCAGCGCAGAGGAAATGCCCTGATGCAAGGCTGAAAGGAGATGCAAATGTGCTTGTTTTCCCGAACCTTACAGCATCAAACATAGCATGCCATCTTCTTGGCCAGCTCTCTGACATGAAGATGGAAATGTCAAGTCTCATGGGGATAAGGAAGCCTGTCATGATACTTGGAAGGAGCAGCCCATTAGAGACTATAACAAACCTCATCATAATGGCTGCATTTGAGGCC
>DATDWE010000070.1:0-6785 GCA_035289765.1 Candidatus Nanoarchaeia archaeon | reverse complement strand
TTGTTTTTTTGTTTTTGTTATTTTCTCGTTTCTTTGACCTGAATCAGTTCATCTCCCTGGAAAAAGTCTTTTTTTAGCTCAGCACAGACATATTTATTAGAGAGCATAAATTTGAATGCTTCCTGGTATATTGGGTCTCTTTGTAGATGCGGCAGAGATGTGTCAAGATTGATCCATTCGGCCCCATTATAAGCCTCAACCCAGTAATGCCTGTTGAAGGGATTCTTATTTGTCAACTTTAATATACCATCTTCTTTGATCTTATCAGCAATCTTAAAGACATCCTGTTTGCATCTTATTGTCATGCCAGGAAACTTTGCTTCAAGGGCATTGAAATAGTATGTTGAGTGTATAAAAAAATTGTCTACAAAACAACCATCATCTTGGATGAAATCAAGAAAAAGGCTGCTTACATTGCCAAACTGGTTCTTTATCCTCTCCCACTGGCCATCGGGAAACTTGTCAATGCCTACAACCCTTGCCTCAACACCGCCAATCCTGAGCATTGCAGATAGAAGGGATGCTTTTGGGTCGCATACTCCCATCCCATGTACCATTGTCATGATGGGATAATAGGTCTCTCCCCATCTAACAACTTCCTCAGCACCAGCCTCACCCATGGGCGGGTGATGGATTGGAACCATCTCAAACAGGTGATTATATGCATTGGTTATAGGGTCAGTCGCAACAATGCCTGATACTTGCTTCTCAAGATGAGACATAGGCACTATAAGCCCTCTTTCACAGAGATAATACGCTCTCTGGACATTGATCCTTTTTGCGGCCTTCATGAATGCTTTGCGATTCTTAGAAGACAGGACTGCAAAGGTAGGATTATCATTACCCATGGAGTTCCTATCAAAGATAACAGGAGTGCATCTACTGATGCTGTCTTCTGGCAGCTTGAACCAGTAGCCTTCTGTCAGGTATTTATCATCTTTCATGTTGCGTTGCCTCAGAAAATGCAGAGGTTATTCCTCTTTTTATTCTTGGATTATTGTGATGTTTATAAATTTAACTGAGAGAGAGGAGTAGGTCATGATAATAGAAAACCTTTTAAATTCCTTGTGATGCTTTTTCTTCATGGATATCAGGGTGTACAACAGAAGCATCAATAAAGAGGTATTCAGCAGACTCATAGAAAAGATAAAATCAAGGAAAGGCCTTGAGAATGCTGATGACTCGCTTGTTGCAGAGAAAGTGGTTGATTTCCTGAAAAAGGACAGCAGGGCGCTGAAAAGGCTCTCAGGAGCAGAGAGCTTCAGGAGCATTGAGAAATCAAAAGAAGCTGAAGCTGTCATAAAGCATGTCAGGGCAGAGCTCAGGCCTGTCTATGGCCTGTTCATTGAGGAGAATCTCAGCATGATAAAAAGCCTGCTGAAAGATGAGGCAGAGCACATAAAGGATATCCTGATGATGCACAAGTCGTCAAAAGAGAGGATAGATTTCTATGAAGAATTCTACAGGAGGATATTTGATGCGACAGGAAAGCCAGGCTCAATAATAGACATTGCCTGCGGACTTAATCCGATGTCATTTGAGATGATGGGCTTGCCGAAGAAGACAAAGTACACAGCGCTTGAGCTAAACCAGAACGACGCTGATGCGATAAATGAATTCTTCAGGAGATGGGGGATCAATGGCAAGGCTTTCAGGCATGACATAACAAAAGAGCCTATAGAATATGAGGCAGATATGGCATTCGCATTCAAGATATTTGACATTGTTGACACAAAGGTTACAGAAAGGATAATCAAAGAGCTTGACGTGAAATGGATTGCAGCAAGCTTCTCTACAAAGACCGTGTCAAGGAAAGACATGCGATTCAAGCGGAGGGCAGGCTTCCAGAAGATGCTGAGAAGGCTTGGATTGAAGTACAGCACAATAGAGTTTCCAAATGAGATTGTTTATCTGGTAAGGAAATAGTTAGTTATACAGTATAACATATATCAGTTTATATGTGTCTTTTGTTATATTATCTAAACTTGCCCAAAATTTAAAAATAAACCCTCAAATCTATACCTTAAGATGCCAAAACTAGCGCAAAACCCATATGCAGAGAACCTTGAGTTCAAGGAGAAATTCATAGAGAGATACTCAAAGCTCACAGACTGGAAGGAGTTTGAGAGACACTGCAGGAGCTATCTAAGGAAGGCAATAAGAGTCAATACAATCAAGATTTCTGTCCCTGAGCTAAAGAAAAGGCTCGAGGACAAGTGGAAGCTTGACCAGGTCCCCTGGTGCAAAGAGGGATTCTGGATTGAGCATCGCGGAGAGAAGAGGATAGATATAGGCAATCTCAAGGAGCATGTTCTCGGTTATATCTATGTGCAGGAGGCTGCATCAATGATACCTCCTGTTGTGCTTGACCCGCAGCCAGGAGAGGTGGTCCTTGACATGTGCGCTGCTCCTGGCTCAAAGACAACACAGATCGCCCAGTATATGAAGAATGAGGGTGTTGTTGTTGCAAATGACATAAGCGCAGACAGGCTTTCATCCCTTGGCATAAATGTGCAGAGGTGCGGCCTGACAAATGTTATAATAACAAAATCATACGGATTCCATATGAAGGATGCTGTGGAGGGCGGCTTTGACAGGATCCTTGTGGATGCTCCCTGCTCAGGCACAGGCTCAATAAGGAAGAGCCTCAAGACAATCAGGATGTGGAATCCTGACATGATAAAGCGGCTTTCTTCTACGCAAAAAAGGCTTATTGAGAAAGGATTTGATCTCCTGAAAAAGGGAGGAGTGATGGTATATTCGACATGCAGCCTAGAGCCTGAAGAGAATGAGGAGGTTGTGAGCCACCTACTTGAAAAGCACAGCAATGCAAGACTTGAGGAGATAAAGCTGGATATAAAAAGAAGCCCTGCTGTGACTGAATTTAATGGAAAGATATATAATCCAGAAGTCAGGAAATGCCTGAGGATATGGCCCCAGGACAATGATACAGAGGGCTTTTTCATCACAAAAATAAGAAAAGAATGATAATCATAAAAGAATCAAATAATCTAAAAGGTGCGCATACAACTCGGTCGTGGGATTTGCGAATAAAGTGAGCAAATCCCACTTAAGCTAGCTTCCGAGGGTTAGGTTCCAAAACCCGTTTTTGGAACTAAGGTAATCGTAGATTTCCTGTGCGTTGACGCTCATGGCTACTGAAAGGCAAAGATCAAAGCTCTACAAAGAGATATTGGATGAGTATGACGGGCAGGACAGGAAGCAATCTGAAAAAGAAGGCAGTGTGATAAAGTTCACAGAAAAAGGGTTCTTTGTGCCATCAAGCATAAGGCAGGTGTACAGCTTCTTCAACCATATAAACCTTGAGAAGCACAGGAATTTCATAGACCTTGGGGCTGGCGACGGAAGGATTGCGCTCTTGGCATCTATCTTCACAAAGTCCTCAGGGATAGAGGTCAATGAAGAGCTATACAAAAAGAGCATCAGAAACAAGCATTGGCTTGGCCTGGATGCCAACCTAATGAAAGGCAATTATATGGAGCATGATATCTCCCAGTATGATGTTGTGTACATGTACCCTGATGATGTGATAGGCCCTGAGCTGAACAGGAAACTCAAAAGCGAGCTGAAAGGAGACCTTATACTGTTCACGAACACATTCCTTCCAAAAGGGCTGGAGATAAAGCAGATAAAACATGACTGGATGACCTTCTGTATATGTAAAAATATATAAAGATTAAGCATATTCTATTATTCAGGGGGTTATTATGTATACTTACCAGCACCATAAGATATACAGGATCGGGCCATTCAAGACATCTGAAATAGAGCTCCAGGACCTGTTCAAGGCATGGATAGCGATCTCAGTGGCTTTTGCCATAGTGATAGGCAGCAGCACATCTTTCCAGACATTCTTCTCAGTGCAGTTCCTCTATAATTTCCTGCTTGCTGCTTTCACTGTTGGAATCGGCTTTCTTTTCCATGAGCTTGGGCATAAGCTTGTTGCGCAGAGATATGGCTGCTTTGCAGAATTCAGGGCATGGGACACAATGCTTTTGCTGGCAATAGTGATGTCATTCCTTGGCTTTGTGTTTGCTGCTCCAGGCGCAGTGATGATAAGCGGCCATGTTGACCGTGTCAGGAACGGAAGGATATCAATAGCAGGGCCTGGAGTGAACATTGTCCTGGCGCTCATCTTCCTGGGGCTGATCCTTGCACTTGGAAACACTACATTCTTCTATTACGGCCTTCTGATCAATGCATGGCTAGGATTATTCAATATGATTCCTTTTGGCAATCTTGATGGAAAGAAGGTTCTGCTGTGGAACAAGGCAGCATATGCTCTTGTGGTTATTGCTGCAGCAATCCTGCTGTTCGGCATAAATCTCATAGTATGAGGTGCTCTGATGGAACTGGATAAAGTTGCAAAAAGTGCTAAAGAATGCATTGAAGTGGTTTATGGCCAGTATAAAGATAATCCTAATGGTTTTTCTAGAATCAGGATGATGTCTGCAATAAGAAGCACTTACAGGGTGGACAGCAGCCTGAGCCAGGAATATGCTTTGATATTCCTAGGCAAGGAGCAGATTCTTCTTGGAAAAGGGCAGATATCAATCGTAGAATTCGTGCAGAGCGTCAACATATGCCTGGATATTGACAGGCTGTTCAGCATGACAACTTATTTGGATGGAGCACTTGACCTCTTTGAGAGGAAAGCTGTTGCAAATCCAGGATTGCAGCTTAGGGAGTTTAAGGGGGGCATAGAGATGATAATAGCTGGTGTGAGGAGACTCAATAATGACGATCTTGCAGACATATTAACTAAGAAATATTTAAATAAAACAGAAGAATTACTGGCTGTATATGCATGAAACAATAATAGCCAGCAAAGTGCTGGAGGACCTCAGGAAAGGTGTTAAAGGAAGAAAGATAAAGTCTGCCAGGTTTGAGGTAGGCGAGCTTGCGCACATCACAGCAGATGAGCTTGAGGAGACGCTTAAGGAAATGGCTGATTTTGAGTTCACTGTTGAGGAAAAGAAAGCAAAGGTGAAGTGCAGGTGCGGATATATAGGAGTCCCTGAAATCCTTGACAGGGACCATGACAGCATAATATTCACATGCTCAAAGTGCGGCGAGATTCCTGAGATAGTCGAGGGCGGCGACATAAAGATAGTTGAAGTGGAGGTTAAGGAATAATGTGCCTAGCAATACCCGGCAAAGTTGTTGAGATAAAGAAAGAGGATATTGTAGTGGAGTATCCTGGCGAGAGAAGGAATGCAAAGAACACAGGCATAAGCCTGAGAAAAGGGGATTATGTGCTTGTGCAAGCCCAGCTTGTTGTCCAGAAGTTCCCTAAGAAAGAGGCTCTTGAAAGCCTGAAGGCATGGAAAGAGATAACATAGCTATCTTTTCTTTTCTATAACAAAATTATAATGCACTGTCACAGCATCCCCTTTCTTCAGCTCTAATCCATACAGGTTTATGCATCTTCTTTCAGATTTCCCATACCTGACAATCACAACATCATAATCCCCTGCCTTCTTCACTTCCCCCACAACACCAGTGTAGACCTTGCACAGCTCTCTCTGGGCAGGAGTGCATTTGGCTATCTCTGGCTCGCCTGAGTCAATGAACCTGTTGTGCTCCTCAAGAAAATACTTCCTTATGACAGGAATATGCCAGTAGTCAGAGCTTATCTTCTTCAGTTGGCTTATCGCAGTCTTGTAAGTGTCTTCAAGAATCTTCCTTGAAGGGGTGATGTTGCTCTCTGCTGAAAACTTGAGCTCTTTGTATCTAACCTCAGAGATCTTCTTCCTTATTAGAAGCATCTCTGTGCAGGGCCATGCATACCTGAAGAAGTACTGTTCTGGGTTCATTTTGCCACATGGCTTTGGGCTATATACCTAAACAAATTAGATATTTGCGTAAACCAGACAGCCATCACAATACCAGCCACAATCATCAGCATCCCAAATGCCTGGCCGATTGTTACATCTGCCCCAAGAAAAGCCATGCTCAGCAGAGTTGTTATCGGGCTTCCAAGCAGGAGTATTGATGTTGCGACGCTTGCCTTGAGCTTTTGCAATGCATAATACCAGCTGATTATATAAAGGAAAAGAAATGCTGAAGTGAGAAGTATCCATGACAGCTGAGGCATTGTCAGCGACAATGCAGTTTCTATCCTTCCTGTGAATGCCCAGAACAGCAGTATGAACAGGAATCCGATTGCCATCCTCCCAAACGCGACAACACTTGATGAGATCTCTTTGAGCGCATGCTTTGAGATAATGTTCTCAACAGACCACAGCAGGGTTGCAATGAGTATGAGAAGGTCTCCTGTATTCAATGAGAATGATGATAATTTCAGCAGGAGAGCGTTTCCTGCAAGAAGAAGGACAGCGCCTATGATAAATGGCTTCTCGGCTCTTTCTTTGAGGAAGATGACAGCCCCCATTGTTACAAAGACAAACATTGTCTTGTGGATGAATGAGCCTGTTGCAGCTGAGGTCATTGAGAGACCCTTGAAGAACAGTAAGAAGGGAATTGAGCCTCCGAAAAGACCTATAAGAGTGAGCTTTCCCCATTGCTTTGCGCTAAGTCTTCTCAGCTCGCCAATCTCACCGAGGAGTATTATTGCTGAGATCAGGAATACCACAACTGCAATGTTCTTCATGCCTGTGAAGACAAAAGGATCAGACTCTTTGAGGCCGAACTTATTCACAAATATGGAGAAACCGCTGACTAGAGCTGTGAAGAACGCGAAGATCAGCCCTTTTTTATCCATATATGCCAATAAACGTAATTAATATATATAGATTTCCATT
>DATDWE010000069.1:0-5693 GCA_035289765.1 Candidatus Nanoarchaeia archaeon | reverse complement strand
AAACCTCATTGCAATCGAACTTGATGTTGAGAATGTAGGGGGCGGTCAGGTCACAAAACAAGGAGAGGAATTTGATACAAGATATGACCAGATATCATTTGCTCTTGACGAGACATCAGAGCCAGGAAAATGGGAGTGCAGGCTCGGTGGCGAGGAGAATGGCGGAAGGCTGATTGATGGTAAAGGCACAATAAGATGCAAGCTTAAGGAGCCAATGGCCGAAGGGACAATGTTCACAAAAGAGCTTGACATGACAATCAGCTATGATTACAAGGGCCTTATAGAGCAGGGAGTCAGGATAAAGAAGAAGGACTGATCAGCCCATATTTTTTTTCTTTTTGATCTTTTTTAAGATTCCACAAGGAGTCTTTGTATTTGTCTTTTTTTAGTATCATCTCTATCTGTTTTCTTATTTCTTTGATATCTCCGGCATTTAATGGCTCACATTTGTCATAAAAACCTGTCTCGCGCTGCGGCATGTGCAATGCATCGCCATATTTTTGGATCTTTGCGCTCTTTGCCCTTCCATACAGGTGGATATGCAGATAAGGCCCTTCTGGCTTGAAGACGCTCCAATTTCCATTATCTTGGTAGTTGATTCTTTCTATATCTATTCCCCTGTTGTTCATTCCAACAGCCATGGCCTCTCCAACAACCATGGTAAGCCTCATCAGTTCTATTGCCAGCTTAGGGCTTAGTTCTGTCCTGTCCGCCAGCCTCTTTTTAGGATATATCTTTATGTGTCCGCCATCTGTCCTTGTCACATGCGGTTTATCGACTGCCTCTGTAATAAAATTCTTGGTTTCATAAATCTTAACCATTTTTCTCAGAACCAGCCAGAACAAACCTGCTCAGCAAAGCCTCAAGCTGGATGTACTCGTCAGAGCCTTCTGACATCCTGTACTCTGCTTCTCCGCAGGCGCAAACAAGCTCCATCTTCTTTCTGCCGTCAATGTCAAGCTCCAGCACCTCTTTTTGTATCTGTTTTATAAGGTCTCCGCCGCTCAGCCCGTATTTTAGCATCATATCCAAAAGCCTGTTTCTGGATTCAACAAACTTGTTCTTCAGAGCAAGCTCCAGCACCTCTTTGACATCCTTTGGCTTTGCCACCGAAGCCATTGAGAAGACCAGCTCTTCATCAATCTTCTTTGATATGACAGAACAGCTCTGCATTATATTCTCAAGCTTCCTGCAGTCTCCTTCTGCTATGCCGTACAATGCCTCTTTTGCCTTTTCATCGACATGAAGCTTTTCCTCTTTTGCTATCCTGTCGACAATGGCAAATATCTCCTTCTTATCCAGAGGCTTGAATCTGAAGACTGCGCATCTTGACTGTATCGGATCAATTATCTTTGAAGAGTAGTTGGCAGCGAGTATGAACCTGCATGTGTGGGTGTAGTTTTCCATTGTCCTTCTCAATGCCTGCTGAGCCTCTTTGGTCAGGGCATCGCATTCATCCAGGTAGATTATCTTGAATGGAACATCCCCTATTGCGCGGGTTCTTGCGAAATCCTTTACCTTATGCCTTACAACATCAATGCCCCTTTCATCGCTCGCATTAAGTTCAAGAAGATTAGCGTGCCATTGATCCTTGAAAAGCTGCTTTGCCACAACAAGAGCAAGGCTTGTCTTTCCTGTTCCAGCAGGCCCAGCAAAGAGAAGATGCGGCAGGTTTCTGGCCTTTACCATTGCCTCTACCTTGCTGACAACCTCTTTCTGGCCCCTAACCTCAGAGAAATGTCTTGGCCTGTATTTTTCTGCCCATATTGCTGTCTCAGCTTCCCCCATGGCATTTAAAGAAAATAAGCTAGTATAAAAAATTAACTAATAAAGAATGCGCCTTAAATAATATCCTCTTCTGCTATAACCATGAAATCTCCAACAGCTATCACTGCCGAAAATGGTATCAATATGTTGCCCTCTTTATCCTTCTCAAGCTCAAGCTTCTGGGTGTATGGGGTAGGGTTAGAAAGGACCATATGGATAAGCTCTCCGCTCTTTGTTTCAAATATGATATCGCCGACTTCTCCAAATCTTTTGCCTGTTTTGCTGACAACCGTCTTTCCTATTAGTTCCTTGCCGAATTTCTTGTCATCATCTGCCATGGTATCACCAACCAATCAGTTACATATTATATAAAGTTAATTTATATATAAATCTTTTGTTTTTATTTACTACTCCTAAAAGCCATCCTGAGCCTGTTATTGATGAATCCTTCATCATGGCATTGCCTTTTAAGGCCGCAGGCATCGCACTTATTGCCGCTTTTCACAAAATCAGGGGGCATCTTTGAGCTGAGCAGGGCCTTTGCCCTTTCAATAGCTGCTTTTACCTCTTCCTCAATGAACGGGTTATTCACAATCTCAACTGTCTTGTTGTGGTCAAGATATACAAGCTTTCCGCACCTGACTTCTCTTGTCTTCTCATTGAGCATTGCCATGTAAGCGGCAATCTGGAGCTTATGTGAGGGCCATGCTCCTTCATCCGGAGCCTTTCCTGTCTTAAGCTCAATTGGGATCATAAAATCC
The DNA here is from genome assembly GCA_035289765.1 of Candidatus Nanoarchaeia archaeon. Classification (GTDB taxonomy): domain Archaea; phylum Nanobdellota; class Nanobdellia; order Woesearchaeales; family UBA12501; genus WJJV01. The sequence continues at coordinate 3,165 of DATDWE010000069.1, read as the reverse complement.
TCATATATCTCAATCTTATCGACTATTCCCCTCAATCCAAGAGCATCTGACTGCACACTGAATTCAGAGAGTATCTTCGGCGTAAGCTTTTGCCAGAGCTCTTCTCCAAACACATTGTTCTTTTCCATGAATCTGAACACATTTTCTGAGCGCTGCCTCGCTTCCTCTATCACTGAACCGGCCATACTCTCAAAAACATCGTCTTGCACAAGGCTAAATTCATCAATCTTTGGTTTGTTTTTTATTATGGAATCTTTCAGTATCTTCATATATCTCTCTTTATATCTGGAAAAGACATCTTCAAGATCCATCTGCCTGTCTAATCCCTTTACAATCTCTTCATCTGCCTTATTTGCCTCTTCAAAGACACTGTGCCTTATGCTTCCCAGCACAAGAGCCGGCTTTGGAGGTTCAAATATCTTAAGAGCATACTGAAGATACACCTTCCTTGGACAATAAAGGTATCCAGAAAGCACCGATACACTGAGCATAAACTCCATGCTTCCGGCGTCCATTTATATAGTTTTCTGGTGCAGATGTCCAGTGCAATGCAAAACATTTAAATAATAAACAGCTAAGAATGACTATATGGACATTGAAAAAAGGATGGACCTTATCAGGCAGGTTGGAGAGGAGATAATCACAGAGGAAGAATTGAGGAGCCTGCTGGAGACAAAAGCAAGACCTGTTGCTTATGACGGGTTCGAGCCATCTGGAAAGATTCATATCGCGCAAGCTGTTCTGAGGGCCATAAACATAAACAAGATGACGAAGGCAGGCTGCAGGTTCAAGATGTGGGTTGCAGACTGGTTTGCCTGGATGAACAATAAGATGGGCGGAGACATGGAGAAGATAAGGGTGACTGGAGATTATATGCTCGAAGTATGGAGGGCATGCGACCTTGATTTTGATAACATAGACTTCATCTGGGCCAAAGATGTTGTCACAAAAGAGGACCACTGGAAGACAACAATCGACATTGCAAGGCATTCTACAGTAAAAAGGATAATAAAGTGCGCCCAGATAATGGGCAGAAAAGAAAGCGATACCCTGAGTGCCGCGCAGATAATCTATCCATGCATGCAGGCTGCTGACATCTTCCATCTGAAATGCGACATTGCACAGCTAGGCATGGACCAGAGGAAGGTTAACATGCTTGCCAGGGAAGTGGGCCCCAAAATTGGATTCTGGAAGCCAGTTGTTGTAAGCCACCACATGCTTATGGGGCTTGGCAAACCGGTTTCTCAGGAAAAAGGGGCTGTAGAGAGAGCTATTGACCTGAAGATGTCCAAATCAAAGCCAGATTCTGCCATCTTTATGACAGATACAGAAGAAGAGATAAAGAAAAAGATAAACAGAGCATACTGCTTAGAGAAAGACGCCAGGGAAAACCCAGTATTAGAGTACTGCAGATACATCATATTCGAGAAGTTCAAGGAAGTGAAGATAGAAAGGCCTGCAAAATTTGGGGGAGACCTGTCTTTCGCAAGTTATGTGGAGCTTGAGACTGCATTCACCAAAGGAGAACTGCATCCAATGGACCTTAAGCAAAGCACAGCTTATTACCTCAATGAGCTCGTGGCGCCAGTCAGGAAGCATTTTGAGAGGAATAAAAAAGCAAGGGAGCTTCTGGAGAAAGTCAGCAGTTTTGAAGTGACAAGATGAAGAAGAGAAGAAGAGAGCTTAGGGGCCATGTCAAGAGGAAAAAGCTACACTGCATTATCCTGTTTAACCTTACAATGAATCCAGACCCAAATTTCTTTTATCTTACTGGCTATGCAGGCTACGGCTGCCTTGTCCTTCTCAAGGACAGAGAGCTGCTTTTTGTCCCAAAGATGGAGTTTGAGAGGGCAAGGAAGACTGTAAAAGGCATCAGGGTGAAGGTCTATAGGAAGAACCTGTGGAAATCTCTCAGGAGATACTCAAGAGGCAGGGCAATTGGGATAGATTTCAATGCAGTGACCCTCACTTTCCTGAAAATATTAAGAAAAGAGTTCAGGAGAAAGACTTTTGTGGACATCTCATCAGTCATCAGGGGCCTGAGGTCTGTAAAGACAGCGAACGAGATCAGAATCCTTAAAAAAGCCTGCAGAATCAGCGACACCATACTAAAAAAACTGTTTTCAGGTTTCCGCAAGTTAAGGACAGAGAAAGATGTGGCTGATTTTCTCGAAAGTGAGGCAAGAAAAAACAGCTGTGAACTGGCTTTTCAGCCAATAGTGGCCTCTGGACCAGGAGCAGCAGAACCCCACCACACTCCGAAGCGCAAAAGACTGAGGAAAGGCTTCTGCGTGATAGATTTTGGCGTTAAATACAAAGGTTACTGTTCAGACACAACAAGGACAGTTTACATAGGAAAACCATCCCGCAAAGAAAGAGAGATATACACTCTTGTCCTCAATGCGCAGAAGGATGTTGTCGGCTCTTTAAGGCCTGGCCAGAAATGCTCTGATGTATACAGCAGGATGATAAAAAACCTTGGAAGATATTCAAGGAAGTTCACCCATGGGCTTGGCCATGGAGTCGGTGTTGAGATTCACGAGCTTCCAGACCTTAAGCCAAAGTCCAACAGCATTCTTAGGGAAGGCATGGTCCTGACAGTAGAACCAGGCGTATATTTTGACAATAAGTTCGGGATAAGGATTGAGGATACTGTGCTGATATCTAAAAAACCGCTTGTTTTGACAGGCGTGACCAAAAGCCTTAAGATGCTGTAAAAACCAAAAGATTTATTAACCACCGTCGAGATTTATACCCCTAAATATTAACCAAAAAGGTGATTGAATGGCAAAAAAAGTAGTAAGTTGCGGAATAAAGAGAGAAAAGGGATGGCTTTATTTCCTTGACAAGAAAGGAAATGTGGCAAGAGCTAAGATGGTAAGGGGAAAGAAGAAGGGAAAGCAAAATCAGGAAGTTCTTGTGAAATGCGGCTTGAAGAGAGAACCTGGGTATCTTTATTTCATAGACAAGCAGGGAGATGTAGCATCAACAAAGATGGCCAGAAAATAATTCCTTGTTTTTTGTTTTTTTCTTTGTTTTTATCCTATATAGAATCCAGTCACCTTGCCTTTTGGTTTACTCCAGCCGCCAAATGCCTCAAGGTATCTTTTATCGGGGCTGCCTAGTTTCTGCAGTTTAACTTTCATCTCTGAAGCCCCTTTCTCC
>DATDWE010000068.1:0-2676 GCA_035289765.1 Candidatus Nanoarchaeia archaeon | reverse complement strand
TTTTCATTGGATTTTGCATTATTCTGTCTTTTATAAGCTTTGCCCTGAAAAAACCGGAGATTTTCCGGCTTTGAGAACAAAAAACTTTTTAAATAATTGCTATATTAAAGTACTTAAATGGCTAAGAAATGCATAATCTGCGGCAATGAGGCTGAATTATGTATTAAAGGATCTTCTGAATGTTACTGCGATGAGTGCGCAGAAGAGCATTTTTCCGACATAAACCTTCTGGTGAAGGTAGAGGAAGAGGCCCAGCAGCTGAAGGGTCTGATTGAAGAGAATATAAGGCCTGAAAACAGGCAATAAGCATAAATTTAATAAATTCTCCCTATTTTTAAGGCTTTATGGATGTCAATTCAAGCATACCTCTCCTGGAACCTGTTGCTTACACTATACAGGTCTTGATGAAGACAATCAGCGTTTTTGTGGGCGGTATTTTTGGCCTATATGCCATCATGTTTCTTTGGGGGTTGTATAGATACAAGAAAGACAGGGAGTTCTTCAAGAGGATGAAGAAGGATATTGAGAACATGAATTATTCTATGGTAAGGCTTGACAAGAAGATTGACGCGCTAAAAAGGGCCCAGGCAGACAAAAAAGACAGCAAGAAGAGAAAGTGATTCATTATGGATTTCAGGAAAGAAATTGTAAAGCTTTTGAAGGATGCAGTCAAGATTGATGAATCTGCTCTTGAGATCCCTCCTCAGCCAGAGATGGGAGATTATTCTCTTCCGTGCTTTGCATTGTCAAAAGAGCTGAAGAAGAATCCCAATGAGATTGCACAGGAGCTTGTGAGGAAGATCCAGCTCAAGCAGCCTGTGGCGAGGATTGAGGTCAAGGGGCCCTATCTTAATTTCTTTGTCAACAAGCAGAAGATGGCAGAATCTGTCCTTGCAGATATAATCAAAGAGAAAGCAAAGTTCGGCAGCGCAAAGAAGAAAAAAGAGACAGTGATGGTTGAGTTCCCCTCACCAAACACCAACAAGCCGCTGCATCTCGGCCATGTGAGGAACATAGTGATAGGAGACTCTGTCGCAAACATCCACAAATTCCTTGGAGACAAGGTCATAAGGGCGAACCTGAACAATGACAGAGGAGTCCACATCTGCAAGTCAATGCTTGCATATCAGAAGTTCGGGAAAGGAAAGACACCGCTCAAGGACAAGAAGAAATCAGACCATTTTGTAGGGGATTTCTATGTGAAGTTCAATGAAGAGGCAGAGAAGAACCCTGGCCTTGAGGAAGAGGCAAAGGATATGCTCCAGAAATGGGAGAAAAAGGACAAGGATGTCATGAAGCTCTGGAAGACAATGAGCACATGGGCCTATGAGGGATTTGAGGAGACTTATGACAGGCTTGGAGTCAGTTTTGACAAGTATTATTATGAGAGCGACTTCTATGGCAAGGGCAAGGATATAGTGCTCAATGGCCTCAAGAAAGGCCTTTTCAAGAGGGATGAGAATGGCGCTTTAATCGTGGAATTAGGCAAATACGGGCTTCCTGACAAGGTCCTTTTAAGAGGAGACGGCACAAGCATCTACATGACCCAGGACCTATATCTTGCCCAGAAGAAGTTCAAGGACTACAAGCTTGACAAGTCAATATACATTGTAGCATCAGAGCAGAACATGCATTTCAGGCAGCTTTTCAGGATACTTGAGATTCTAGGTTTCAAATGGGCCAGCAGGTGCGTGCACCTGAGCTATGGCATGGTATTCCTTCCTCATGGGAGGATGAAATCAAGGGAAGGGACTGTTGTTGATGCTGATGACCTGATTGATGAGATGGAGAAGGTCGCAGAGAAAGAGATACTTAAAAGAGACAATAAGATAAGCAAGGCAGAGATGAAGAAAAGGGCAGCCATCATCGGGCTTGGCGCCCTGAAGTTCCATTTTGCTAAGATTGACTCTGCAAGGAACATGGTGTATGATCCAGAAGAATCAATATCTTTTGAGGGAGAGACAGGGCCCTATGTGCAGTACACCTATGCAAGGATATGCTCAATAATGAATAAGTACGGGAAGAAGATTGATGCAAAAGCTGACTTCTCCCTCCTGAAGGACAAGAGAGAAGAGGATCTTGCCAAGCTGCTTTACGGATTTCCTGACACAGTGAAGAAAGCAGCAGAGACTTTGAGACTGCATTTAATTGCGCATTATCTGATATTTTTATGCCAGAGCTTCAATGGGTTCTATCAGAATGTCTCTGTGCTGGATGCAGACGAGAAGACAAAGAAAGCAAGGCTCGTTCTCATAAACGGAGTGAAGCAGGTGATTGCGAACGGGCTGGATCTGCTCGGGATAGAGTATGTTGAGAGGATGTAGATCTGTTTTTTCTTCTTATTCCGTAAGTTTTAAATACAAGTGCCATGCAAAAGAGCCTTCCTGAATACATGGGATAACACATAAAAATATATAAATCAAGAGCAATAATCCATTATACCCCCCCAACATGGACAGCAAAAAAGAGGAGCCAGTAGAGGATAAAATAAGGAAGAGCCTTAAATACTCCATAATGGATGGAGCATTCTATTCAGCCATGGTGGGCTTCGGCGAGTCATTCTTCTCTGCCTTCGCGATATTCCTGAAGGCAAGCAACCTCCAGATCGGACTTCTTGGTTCATTGCCCATTGCATTGGGCTCTGTATCCCAGCTTTACTCGAACAGGCTCATAAAA
>DATDWE010000067.1:0-10959 GCA_035289765.1 Candidatus Nanoarchaeia archaeon | reverse complement strand
GCAGCACTCCATGCCTGCATGAGGCAGCCCTGGCTTTCCATCACTGCAGAAGAGCTGATCTCAGCATGATGGCCTATTGCTCCGCTCCAGAGTATCTCCTTTGTGCTTGCGTCAAGTATCTTGTCTATGTATTCTGAGAATCTTATCTTGCTAAGCCTCGACATGCATATTGCAGCAAGGTTGTTTATCCAGAACCATGAATCACCACGATGATAGCTCCTGTTGTCCTCTCCTGTATAGATGTCTGAATAGAGCCTGCTCTTCTTCTCTATTGAGGAGAGCCCTCCCCACTTGTTCCAAAGCTCTGGGATTGCTGCCTTGAAGCATCTTATCCATTGGGAATTCGTCAGCAGCTCAGGATAGACATAATATGCAATGAATATATTCGGCCTTATTGTGCTGTCATTGACGCCATCATCTAAATATTCTCCGTTCCAGAATTCTTTCCTCACGCGTTCAGCAAGGTCCTTCTCAAGCTTTTCAGCGATATTCTCTCCAACCCTGTCTTTTGTCACCTTGCAGAGCAGCTTCATGAGCCTGTAGATGTTGAGCCTGAGCGCCTGTATCTCTATCCTGTAGCCTTCCCTGAAATCATTGCTATATTCTGTATCCATCCACGTCTCTTTTTTCCCGTTGAATGCGAGATCATCATTAGTGTGCTTGTCTATCAGGCCATAAATACAGTCCTCTACTTTGTTTTTTATGAACTCAATGTCTTCAGGAGAGAGATATTCTGTTATCATCTTTTTCTTGTAAAGGCCCTCAAAGAGGTCATATGCCCTCTTCATAACCCAGCCCACTGCATCTGCGCTCTCAAGCGTGCCTTTCTCAGGAGGATAGAATGATTTTACTCTTCCATCCTTTCCTATGCTTCTCAAAAGCCTGAAAAGTATATCTTTTGCAACATCATACTTCCCCTGGTCCATCAATGCCTTTAGGCTTACTGCCTCATCCCTTGTCCAGAACTGGAAGAACCACCACAAGCCTGCATATATTCCCTTTCTTTTGTCAACTGTAGTTATAAGATGGTCAAGAGATAGGCATGCTGCCTTGTATGCCACTATCTTTTCCTTTTCCCTTATTTTCTTCTGGAAGCCGTTCACATATATCTTTTGTTTTTCCTTCAGGTCATTCAGGTTTCTCAGGATCTTGTTGTTTTCTTCCACTGCCTCTTTCTTATTCCTTGAGAATGATATGGCAAGCCTGCTTGACCTTATCTTCAATGCAGAGTACACCTGCCTTTTCCATGGCCATGATCCTCTCCTTTCATCAAAGGGGTAGTTCTCCTCAAGGAACCTGCCTGTTGCAGAGAACTCTGAATCATCCTTGTTCAGGACGACATACATAACATACTCCGTCTTGCCTTCTGTTGAATCCTCTTTCTTGTCTGTCTTCTTTGTGAACTCTATTATTATCTTGCCTTCCTCCTCATATACTTTGTAGAACCTGCCGAACTCCCTGCTGTCATATGCCTTCTTGACATCAAGTGTGATCTCAATCTCCTTTTCCTTGCTTAGCTCATAGACAACTGAGTTGTGGAAGAGGGGCATGAAGAATGTTTCCTTTAGATTGTCTGTCTCCCACTCCCTCTCAATGCAGTAGAAAAGGTTTTTTGTCTTCTTTATGCTGCCGCAGCCCATGGGAGAAATGCTGTCTATTGCCTTGAAAATCTCTTTGCCATCGCAGAAAAAAGCGCCCTGATACCTGCTGATCGGCTTCTCTGAAAGGGAGATATAACCTCCTATCTTGTTTGTAAGAATAAAGCAGGGATTATTCACATCATTGGCTACATTGACATCTTCTACCTGATGAATGACAAGCATGATACCCCTCTTTTTTCGGTTGAGATGACTAATATATGGTTCTATATATACTTTATGTTTTGAAGATGTTTGCATTAGGTATCCATGCACTTTATGCCCCAACTCAAGATGCAGGAAATAAAGAAATCACTCACCACGATAAAACTTCGCAGCCTCTTCAGGAGGCATTGCGTTTATCACTGTCCCGAACATCTCAAATCCAGCCCATGTTGCCAGCCTTGGGAGCACCTCAATATGGAAATGAAGATCCTGGTCTTTTGGAGCATTATGTATCACATAATTATATGGCGCATTCAGCCTCTTCAGCTTGATCAGGATTTTGGCCATAATGTCTGCCAGATGCCCTTTCTTTGATGCATCAAGGTCAACAATGCTTCTTATGTGGTCTTTTGGGAATATCCATATCTCAAAAGGAAACCTGGACGCATATGGCGTGAATGCAACAAATGATCCATTCTCATAGCATCTTCTGTATGAGCCCTTCTCTCTGGAGATTATTGAGCAGTATGGGCATGAGGGATAGTTCTTTGAAGCATCAACTTTCTGCTTTATGAACTCAGGAACCTTATTATATGCTATGACCTGCGAATGCGAGTGTATTATCGAAGTGCCTGCATCTTTACCTGAATTCTTGAACACGCACACATACTTTATGCCGCTTATCTTCCCTATCCCATCAATCCTGTTGCAATATATATCAAGCAGCTGTCTTATCTCTTTAGTTTTCAGATCCCACAGCTGCTTTGTGTAATCAGGGGTCTCTACAATGACCTCATGTCTTCCATAATTGTCAGAGAATGTGTAGAACTGGTTGTCTGTCCTTATCTCAGACTTCCCTTCTGCCTTGACTGCCATGAACTTGTTTGGGAAGACCCTCATCTTCCATGGCCATTGCTTCTTTGTCTTGGGATTGTCATTCTCCAGCCCCATTATCTCAGGGGGAGTCATGCTCTCATTGCCAGGGCAGAAAAAGCACCTCTTCGGGTCTTCAGGCTGAGCCTTCTCTTTCTTGAATTCATGAGGCCTCTTGCCTCTTTCTGATGCTATGATGACCCATCTGTCAAGTATATAGTCTTTTCTCAGCTCCCCCATATCTAGCCCCAGATCTTTTCAATCGCAGCGTTGTGAGCATCAAAGTAATTTGACACAAGCTCCTTCCAGTCAGCAAGGTTTGCTGATTCCTTTGCCATTATCTTCTCTCTGACCCTGCCTTTCTCGTCAAGCAGGGTGTAATTATGCAGTATCTCTGTGAAGTGCCTCACTGCATCATCTTCTGTCTTGCCGAATCTGTTCAGTATGAAAACTCCATTGTCAATCCTTCCTTTTGACATAAGGAATCTTCCAAAGCCGCCAAGGTCTGTTGTAAGCGATGGCACGCCAAGGGCTGCGCTCTCCAATGGGGTGTATCCCCATGGTTCATAATAGCTTGGAAACACGCCAAGATGGCATCCCGTTATTGCTTCGTAATATTGCAGGTCAATGAGGCCGTCAACACCTGTGAGATAGACCGGATAGAATATCACCTTTACCTTGTCATTCTCACTATTGTCCAGCCCGGTGTTGAGGAAATTCCAGATTATGGGATCATGCTCCTCAAAAGGAAGGTTGTGGGTCACAATAAGGGGATTTCCTTTTTTCAGGAAGTTGATCTTTATTTTCTTTGCCTCAAGGACAAAATCCTTGTCAAACAGTTTTCTCTGCTGGAATTTCTTCGGGTCATTCAGGCATTCCAGATCGCACTCCATTATGTTGTCGATTATCCTCTCTTTTATATTGACAAGGTTTTCATCGACAAAATCCTTTATCTGGTAATAATTATTCTTGTTCAGGGAAAGCTCAAGCTTTGCTCCATGCACCTCCCTAGGTATCCAGAAGAATGCAACAACAGTCTTCTTTGAGCCCTCTTTCTTCATTATATCATTAAGGCCTGCAAGAGCTCTGATGAATATGTCAATCCCCTTGTTCTTGAACTCATATCTTCCGACAATGAAGAACAGGAGGGTCTCCTCAAGCTCAAAATGATAGTGCGGAAAGAAATGGTATGCCACAAATTCCCTTATTATCTCCCTGTTCTTCCTGTGCTTTATAGCGCATTCTTCATACGTGGGGAACTTCTCTATGTCAAGGCCGTTAAGGACAAGCACATCTGCCTTTCTTCCCAGGATCTTCTCTGCTTCAATTGATGTAATCTCGCTGACTGTGGTGAATATATCGCAGTTCTTTGCGCATGCGACCTCAGTAAGATGCTTGTCTGCAACGCCATGATCATAAGCCTCCTTTGTTGGATTCATGCTCTCAAGCATCTCATAAAGAGGCTCCCCTGACCCTGCAATGCTCCTGCCAAGCATTGTTGCATGGGTTGTGAATACTGTCGCAACCTTGACATTCTTGTTTGCAGCGCTTCCCTTCAGATATAACAGGCCAATGCCTGTCATCCATTCATGGAACTGCGCAACAACTTTTTTCTGGTTGTCCTTGTTGTTATAAAGGCAGAACTTTTCAATAAGCTTTCCAACAGCAGTAGCCCACAGCAATGGCTCCTCAAAGTCCCACTGGGCTTTCAGCGAGTCAATCTTAAAGTCATTCCAAAGCCTGGCCTTTATATCATTCTTGCTGTTCATGAACCCCTTGGAGTCTATAAGAATGACCTTTGGCTCTCCTTTTATCTGCCACATACCGAATCTGCACCCGATACCTTCCTTTGAAAGGTCATCAAAGACAGCCTTCAGCATGGGGGGAGTTTCCTCTTCAACAAAGTCATCCTTTGCATTCTCCTCGACATATGGTCCTATAAGAAAATAGTTTGGGTAATGGTCTCTCATAAGCTCTGTTTTTGACAGGATGACTGTGTATATTCCACCCACCTTATTGCAGACTTCCCAGGAGCATTCAAAGACATAGTCTGCCTTTGCTTTATGGCCGTCCATAAGCCAATGATTTGGCTGTGAAGTTTAAATATTTTTAACATTACTATCAAATACTAAATAACCCGTGCCTGCCATATTCCCCTAAATAAGTTTCTGACACAAAGATTGTTGCCTGATAAGCAGGATTATTTATCATATAAAGTCATATCATCTAACTAACATAGCCATACTATACTGTCAGCAAGCCAATATATACTTACCATCTTAGTAGTCATATAAGCATATGGTAGGCATATGTTATAACTAAAAATCAAAATATTTATAAACTAGTGTGCATTTTAGTATACTAATAGTGATAAATACAGATAACTGAGTCAGTAGGAATTGTTGCCCTAAAAAAGAGGTATTGATGAAGAACAGCAATGGCAAGAGAAGATTCAGCGAGCTGAGGGAGATAATTCTGCGCTCTCTTGCCAGTGAGCAAAAGACAATAAACCAGATATCTTCTGAGACAGGAATCAACTGGAAGACTGTCGACAACCATCTTACATACCTGGCTGGCAAGGGGCTGGCCAAAGAGATATTCTCAAGCAAGTTTGTAAGGATATTCGAGATAACAGACAAAGGAATGGAAGTTCTTGGCCACAAAAAACAAGAAGAGCCAAACAGATCAAAATTCGAGAAAAAAGGTGAGGTGAATATACTGCAATAACTGTGATCAGATAACAAGCAAAAAAGCATAACATGAAGATTTTGATGTTCGGATGGGAATTTCCTCCTTATGCATCAGGAGGATTGGGGACTGCATGCAAGGGATTAGTGAAAGGGCTTGCCAATAAAGGGCACGATATAATATTTGTTGCGCCAAGAGCGCCCAAATCAAGAAGGCAAAATGTGAAGCTCATATCTGCAATGGACAGGGTAACATTCAAGGAGATTCCAGGACTTATCACGCCATACATGACAGAAGAGGAATACCGGGAAGAGCTTGCAGCAACCAGGGACAGTCCCCGCATCTACGGCAAGAACCTTTTCCATGAGGTGCATCTCTTCTCAGAGAGGGCAAAACGCATTGCAATGAAGGAGGATTTTGATGTGATCCATGTCCATGACTGGCTGACTTTCCAGGCAGGGATAAAGGTGAAGGAGATGAGCAAGAAGCCGCTTGTTGCGCATGTGCACGCGACTGAGTTCGACAGGACAGGGGGCAATGGTGTCAATGAGTATGTCTACCAGCTTGAGAAGGAAGGCCTTTCAAAGGCAGACAGGATAATAACAGTGAGCAACTACACCAAGAACATGGTCGTGAATAATTATGGAATAGACCCTGCCAAGATAGATGTTGTGCATAATGCTGTTGAATTCCCTGGCACAGCTTTCAAGGCTCACTCATGCAGCAAGGAGAAGACTGTGCTGTTCCTTGGAAGGATAACTCTCCAGAAAGGGCCTGATTATTTTATTTATACTGCAAGGAGAGTGCTTGATGTGTACCCAGATGCCAGGTTTATTGTAGTGGGCTCAGGCGACATGGAGTCTTTCATAATCAACAAGGCAGCAGAGCTTGGGATTGCAGACAAGGTATCTTTTGCAGGATTCCTGCAGGGCGCTGATGTTGACCGCGCATACCAGATAGCTGACCTTTATGTCATGCCGTCTGTTAGCGAGCCCTTCGGAATAACACCTCTTGAGGCACTGCGGAACAATGTCCCTGTCATCATATCAAAGCAGAGCGGAGTCTCTGAAGTCCTTGAGAATGCCCTCAAAGTGGATTTCTGGGACATTGATGAGATGGCCAACAAGATAGTCAATGTTCTCCATTATGGCGAGCTCAGGGACGAGCTCAGGGACAGGGGATCCTCTGAGGTAAAGAAGTTCAACTGGGACGAGCCTGCAGGAAAATGTGTCGATGTCTACAAAAAAATATTAGGAGGTTTTGCATAATGGTGAATATCTGCTTTTATTCCGCAGCAACCTTTTCCCAAAAGCTTGACCAAAACTTGTCTACACTAAGGGGCTTTCCCGCTTCACTCGAAACCCCTTACATAGCAGGGTGTGAAATATGGTGAATATCTGCTTTTACTTCCAGGTGCACCAGCCTTTCAGGATGAAAAAGTATTCGATATTCGACATAGGCAGAGACCACGACTACTTCGATTCAAAAAAGAATATTGACACGATGCTGAAGGTGGCAAAGAAATGCTATCTTCCCATGAACAGCCTGCTTCTTAATCTTCTAAATGACATCGATGAGTTCAAGATCGCTTTCTCAATAACAGGCACAGCTCTTGAGCAGTTTGAGAGCTACTGTCCCGAGGTGTTGCAGAGCTTCAAGGACCTTGCAGACACAGGAAAAGTGGAGTTTCTCTCAGAGACCTATCATCACTCGCTCTCCTACCTGCACTCAAAGGAAGAGTTCAAGGAGCAGGTAGAGATGCATTATAACAAGATAAGGAAACTGTTCAGATACAAGCCGACTGTATTCAGGAACACTGAGCTCGTGTACAACAATGAGCTGGCGGCATATGTCGAGAGGATGGGATTCAAGGCAATCCTTGCAGAAGGCTGGGACCCTTGCCTCCAGTGGAGGAGCCCAAACTTTGTCTACAGGCCATACGGTTGCAGCAAGATAAAGCTGCTTCTGAAGAATTACAGGCTGAGCGATGACATAGCATTCAGGTTCAGCAACAGGGGATGGAGCGAATGGCCGCTCAAATCCGAGAAATACGTCCAGTGGCTGAATTCTGCAAATGGAAACGGCACAAACATAAACCTTTTCATGGACTATGAGACCTTTGGAGAGCACCAGTGGGCTGACACAGGGATCTTCGAGTTCATGAAGGCGCTTCCTTATGATATACTCAAGCACCCTGACAACAGCTTCATGACCCCTTCTGAAGTTGCCAAGAGATTCGATGCTGTGGGAGATATTGACATCCCCCATATGCTTTCATGGGCAGACCTGGAAAGGGACTTGAGCGCCTGGCTCGGCAACAAGATGCAGCAGTCTGCCATCAAAAGGCTTTACATGCTTGAGAGCAGCGTAAAGGAAACCGGAGATAAGGAGCTTATCGAGACATGGAGAAAGCTCCAGACAAGCGACCACTTATATTATATGTCGACGAAATATTTCTCTGACGGCGATGTGCATAAATACTTCAATCCTTATGACAGCCCTTATGACGGCTTTATAACCTTCATGAACATAATAAACGACCTTTCATTGAGGATAAACACCTTAAATCCCAGTAAAATTAATAAATGCGTAAGATGTTCCATTGCCAATAACAGCAATATATTCGCTGAATGACCAATTAGGTGGATTATCCATAAAAAAGAGGCTGAGACAATGAAAAAGAGAAAGGCTAAAGAGGCAACTGTGAAAGCAGACAATAAATCAAAGGCGCCAAAGCCGTCTGACAGCAGTGCTGGCAGAGGCCTGAATATACATAGGCCGCGCGTCTTTGTGAAAAAAGTGAGGTATGTTGTTGAAGCAGTTCCGGATCCGTATTCATTCTATCTCCATGATGGCAAGACAATAAAGAATCTCTCAGACCTCATTCACGCTCTGGACAGCATGCCTGACGAAATATTCTACTACCACGCCAATGATCAGAAGAATGATTTTAGCAACTGGATAAGAGACATAATAAGCGAGCACGAGCTTGCGACCAGCATCAGCGGCAGGAACAGGCTGGACACAAAGAAAGAGATAATAAGATTCCTCAGGAAAAGAGGCGCTTTTAAGGGGTGAGAAAATGTCGGTTTTGACAGCTGAAAAAGCTGAAAGGATCCTGAGTGATGCGCCGGAACAGCACCATTTCAGGCTGCACATGGGCACAAACATAAGGAACCTTAAGGAGCTTGCAGAAGCTCTTGAGATAATGGCTGACAGGACATTCTTCCACCATGTAGGTGATGGGAAGAACGATTTCAGCAGCTGGATAAAGGAGGTTGTTGGAGATCCTGAGCTTGCAGAGAAGATAAAGAAGCTTGACTCAAAGAATGCAATGGTAAAGACAATAAGGAGCAGACTGCATTATCTTGAGACAAAGCCCAGCGAGTATGAGATCCTCAAGAATGATTTCATGAGGATGGGCATAAATGATTTCGCTGTCGGCGCTTTGGTAGGGTTTATAGTAGGCGTGATAATAGCAGCAGTGCTGTAGGTGAACTGATGAGAAGATTACTGCTGGTGCTTTTGGCATCTGTCCTACTGGTTATTCTGGCATCAGGCTGCACTGAAGTGCAGACAATGAACCTGAGCACTGCTTATGAGAACATAACCCAGGAGAACATCTCCTATGTGAGCGACAAGGACAGCTCTGTCCCGGAGATGATCTCGAACATCACAGGACCTTCTGAAGAGACAGACGGAGAAGCCCCTCTTGCTATTGAAGAGCCGGCTTTGATATATATTGACCCAGAGAAGCTTGTGAGGAAACTCTGTCCAGAGCAGGTGCTTCTCGGCCTGAGGAAGTGCAGGTTTGCAGGAAACGACCTGAACATAACAATAAAGAACGCAGGCTTCAGGAATATAACCATGATATTCTATATGCTCTTTGAGAATGAGGAGATAAGCTATGTGTATTCAGACGAGCCATTCATTACAAAGGAAGAGAAGACATACACGATTGATTTCGGCACGCTCGAAGGGAAGTATGGCGAGATAGACAAGATTGAGGCAACGCCTGTGCTTGTTGAGGGCCTTGAGGCCATATCCTGCCAGAACAAGAAGCTTCCAATACTTGTGTCATCCGGATGCAGTTAGGGAGGTGTTTTATGGCCAAGAAATACATCTTTGCCTATGACAGGAAGATAGGGAAAAGAGTCACGCATGAGATTCTTGAGGGGAACATAGCAAGGTCCCTTGTTTCAGGGCAGGAATTCAAGTACATCCCTGGAAAGGGCAAGAAGAAGAGCGCAAAGTCCAAGAAGAAGAGAAGATAATCAGCTTACTTTAGTGACAGAATACTATCCAATTAGATTTAATAGGCTTTTTATGTTCTAGAATTCTCTTCAGGTTCTCACCTGAACTTCATCCCGCCCATGCCTTTCATGCTCTGCATCTTCTTCATCATCTTGCCCATATTATTCATTGAGCCGCCCTTGAGCATCTTCACCATCTTCTTGCTCTGGCGGTACTGTTTTACGAGATCCCTGACATCTGATGTTGACACTCCTGCTCCTTTCGCAATCCTCTCAATCCTTGTCCCGGATATGAGTTCAGGATCCTCAAGCTCATCTTTTGTCATGCTGTTCATCGCGTGTTTCCATTTCTTCAGCTTGCCTTCCTGCACAGAGAGCATCTCTTTCGGCAGCTGAAGCTGGCCCATACCTGGAATCATCTCCATCACCTTTGACAGAGGCCCCATCTTGCTCATTGCCTCCATCTGCTCATAGAGATCAAGGAGATTGAATTCCCCCTTCAGGAATTTCTTGCCGAGGTCCTCTGCCTGCTCTGTTGTCATTGCTTCTTTGGCCTTTTCAAGCAGGGCTTCAAGATCGCCCATGCCAAGAAGCCTGCCGACAAAGTTCTTTGGCCTGAATTCCTCAAGATCCTCTGGCTTTTCTCCGACTCCGATGAACTTAACCTTGGCTCCGGTCACAGCGCAGGCAGCCAGAGCTCCTCCGCCTTTTGCTGTTCCGTCAAGTTTTGTTATTATCACTCCTGTGACACCGCATGCCTCATGGAACTTTGCAGCCTGCGCCTCTGCAGCCTGGCCCACATCAGCGCCAATCACAAGAATGTTCTCATCAGGCTTTATCTTCTTGTTCAGATCATTAAGCTCTTTTATGAGGTCATCAGACAGGGCATCCCTGCCTGCTGTGTCCACTATCACAATGTCAAACTTGTTAAGGTCTTTCTCAAACTTTTCATAGATCTTCAATGCCTTCTTCTCTTTCTTATCAACAAAGCAGGCAACATTTACGCTCTTTGAGATCTGCTCAAGCTGGTCAGGAGCAGCTGGCCTGTGCACATCAAGGCCTATTGTAGCCACCTTATAACCCCTCTTTGAATAGAACCTGGAGAGCTTTCCTATTGTTGTGGTCTTTCCATTGCCAAAAAGGCCCACCATCATTATCCTGAAAGGCTTTTTCTTTGAGTCAACATCAATCTTTCCCTGCTCTTCACCTAGGAATTTCACCAGCTCCTCATAAACTATCTTGATCAGCCATTCTTTCTTGCTTACTGCTCCAGGAGCCTCTTCTTTCAGGAAACGCTCTTTTATCGCCTTTGTCAGCTCAAAGACCATCTTCACATTGACATC
>DATDWE010000066.1:0-18209 GCA_035289765.1 Candidatus Nanoarchaeia archaeon | reverse complement strand
CAACACCCGAATACAGGAATATGTGTGGAGAGATTGGTGTAAAAGTAACCTGCTTTGATTTCCTTAAGTATAACTATGAGTACCTTTCAGATGATGTTAAACATAAGCCAGAAGAAAAGTTTGTTGAGGGCAACTGGACAGGTAAAGCAATAAAAGAAAAGTTTGACTTTATTCTAGGAGACCATGTCATTGATGTTATAAGGAAGCAGGATGTTGAGAAGCTTCTTGTCAATTGCTCTAAAATGCTTAAGAAAGATGGCATGCTCATATTAAGAACCTATGTAAGGGAAAAAGGAGAGAAGATCACTCCTGAACAGGCTTTGGAGATCTACAGAAAAAAACAAAGGAAGAACAAATCCATAAACTTTCTCTCATACACGCTCAGAAACTTCTATTTAAGTGTTTATGGCTTTGAGGAGGATTATCTTGTGACGAGGGATGTATGGAAAGCAGTGAAAGATCTGCATGACAAAGGGCTTGTAAGTGATGAAGAATCAGAGCTTTATAGGAAAATTGATGTGAGCAACAGGGATTTCCAGTTCTTCATCCCATTGAAAGAGTGGCTTGAGGGCATGTTCTCAGGCATTTTTAGTATTGCTGAAGTATATAATGGAACCGAAGAATATATAAATAATCAGATTCCGATGCATGTATTGACGCTAAAATGAACCTAATAGCCCAGGGGGCAGAAGCAAAGCTGTTCCAGGACAGGGAAGTGATACTCAAGCAAAGGTTTGAGAAGTCATACCGTCATCCACTGATAGATGGCATGCTCAGGAAGCAGAGGACAAGGAGCGAGGCAAGGATTCTTGAGAAGCTTGCAGCAGCCAGTTTCCCAAGCCCCAGAGTATCTGATTTTGACGATAAAAAGATGGAGATAAGGATGCAGAAGATACAAGGCGTACTGCTGAAGGATGTCCTGCATGAGAGGCATGCTGAATTCAGCAGGGAGATAGGCAAGAGGATTGCAGAGCTGCACAACAGGAACATAATCCATGGCGACCTCACGACATCCAATATGATGCTTGACAGGAACAACAGCATAAACTTCATTGATTTTGGCCTCAGCTTCATCTCAGACAAGATAGAGGACAAGGCAGTTGACCTTCACCTGCTCAGGCAGGCACTAGAGTCAAAGCACTTCATGATATTTGAGGACTGCTTCAGGGAAGCGATTGATTCTTACAGTAAGAATGCCCAGAATTCTGCAATGACACTTGAAAGGCTGGGCAAGGTTGAGAGCAGGGGAAGGAACAAGACAAAGAGCAGATAATTCCCAATACATATTTATACTACTCCTTATTTATAATATTAAGAGGTGATTCCATGAAAGGTTCTGCCCAGCTCATAAAATACCTCAGGATGGGAGAGGATATTGAGAAAAAAGGCATTAAATTCTATTCTCAGGCGCTGAAGAGAGTGATTGACCCCAATTCAAAGAACCTGCTGAAGTTCCTTATCGGAGAAGAGAAGAATCATCTTGAATATCTCATGTCTTTTGAGAGGAAAGCAAGAGGGAAGAAGAACGGCGCAAGGATAAAGAAGACAAAGCACCCCATCTTCAGCAAAGCAGCATACAAGAACATCAGAGGAGACAGGGCAGATACCCTGAACATCTTCAACACAGCGCTTGACATTGAGCTCAGGAGCGCAAAGCTTTATTCCAGCATAGCCAGGAAAGTCAGGGACAGGAAGCTGAAGGAATTCCTTAGGAAGCTTGTGAAGTGGGAGACAGAGCACTACAGGCTGATAAAGCTGCATGAGGATGCAATCTACAAATTCCAGTACTGGGAGATGAGGGCGCAGGGAAGGATTGAGACGTAGATGCCAGCCAGAAAAATAAGATCAATAATCAGGAGCAGGCCTACTCTTGAAGGAGCAGGCGTCAGATTAAAGAGAGTTTTCGGCAGTTCTGAAGTTCCCAGATTTGATCCGTTCCTTCTTCTTGACCATTTTGGTTCTGATGACCCTGAGGATTACATAAAGGGATTCCCATGGCATCCCCATAGAGGTATTGAGACAGTGACTTATATGATAAGAGGTGAAGTCAAGCATGGTGACAGCATAGGCAACAAGGGCGTGATAAGGTCAGGAGACATACAGTGGATGACCGCAGGAAGCGGGATAATCCATCAGGAGATGCCCCAGCCATTCAAGGGAAACATGGTGGGATTCCAGCTTTGGGTAAACCTGCCGAAGAACAGGAAGATGACAGATCCGAGGTATATGGGCATAACAAATAAAGACATTGTCCGCACAAGCAAGGATGATGCAGGGATCAACCTCATAGCAGGCAGGATTGGAGGCAAAAAGGGACCTGTCCACCATCTCTTTGTTGATGTTGAATATTTTGATTTACACCTTTCAGGCAATTTTGAGCATAAGACTGAAAAGAAGACAGTATTTGTCTATGTCTATGAAGGTTCAGTCGAGATTGAAGGGAAGAAAGTGAGTGCAGAGCACTGCGCGTTGCTTGAAGAGAAAGGAGATATAAAGATAACCGGAAAGGCAAAGTTCATCTTTGTTGCAGGCAACCCTCTGAAAGAGCCTGTTGCCTGGGGAGGGCCAATTGTCATGAACACAGAGAAAGAGCTTGAGAAGGCATTCCAGGAGCTTGATGAGGGCACATTCATCAAAGGAAAGATTCCTACTAATGTTGCAGAGGATTTCTACAGGTAACAGTTTTTATAGAATGGCTTGCATTTGAGATTGTGATGTTAGTCATCCGCTTATGCTCTTAAAAAATTCCTTTGAAAGTTCCATTGCTTCTTCTTCTGTCTTGCCATAAGGAAAAGAGAGGAACGCAGGTCCGAATTCAGCAGATTCCTTGTCTAGTTCAAGCAATAGGCGGAAATTTTCGTACATAGTGCTTATATGGTATTTTATTGCTTCGTCATTTCTTGTCTCATATTGAAGCAGTTTAAGGATATACCATATTGAAGAGGTTATGTTATGCAGGCTGGAATAGATGTACCTCATCATCCTTTGAGTTATCCTTATTGAATCCTTGTCAATAGAGGGGAAATCATACTGGTCGCCGTATTTTTCGTGTGCTTCTCTGGGGTGCGTTGTATCATCCCAAAAAGACCTGAACCAGTTCTTTAGGTCATTCTCTATTCTGCGGTTTATCTCAAATAACTGCATATACACCTGCGACTTCTCTTTTATAAGATTTGTAACATTGACGGTCTCTGTCTCTATCTTTTTTATTGTTTCTATGTGCTTGTCAATGCTCTTTCTTGCGAAAGGAAGATCTATTCTTCGCTTTTCAAGAAGAGACGCCAATATCTCAAGTCGTTCCTTGAGAGCTTCTCCTTCTACCTGCACAGAGTCATCCTCATCTCTTATTCTTTTTAATTCATCTTCTCCCAGAGTGAAGTCTGGCGGCGGTCCCTTATGGTATTTGGAAGTCGCACGGATCACTTTTTCCCACACAGTGTCTTTGTCTATGCTTAAGATTTTCTCAGCTTCCAGGAAATTGTTTATGAGGCTGTAGAAAAGGCGTCTTAGACTATCCATATCTTTTTCTTTCACATAAAGAACATCTGACTCTTTGTGGGGGATATAGCTTCCAATCACGTCCTGGATATTGTGAAGAACCTCAATCATCTCTTTATAGTGGGCTATTGTCTTCCTGTAGGCATCCTTGACCTTAAGGTCTTCAAAGCTTATAACATTCTCTCCTGCTTTTCTCAGTAGGCGGGCTTCTCCCATCACAATGGGCATAAATGAGTTATTATATAAATATTCCCAAAACCAAAACAATTATAAACCCCTTTTTCTTGTGTGGTCAGGCATATAATCATATACAAGATATGATGGAGGAGCAGAAAATGATCCATGAAAAGATAAAACAGACACTGATGGGAGAGAAAGACCCTTTCAATTGGATACTCGGCCAGTCTGATGTCAAGAAAGGCCTGAGGTCAGCGCTGCTCATGCAGAGGAATGTGATAATCGTGGGCCCTGCAGGAGTAGGAAAGACAACTCTGGCAAAGAACGTCGCAGGGCTTCTTCCTGGCAAAGAGAATAAGTTTGTGAGGGTGCAGGGCTCTCCTGACCTCACTGTTGAGGACCTTATGGGAGACATTGATCCTGTGAAGGCATTGAAATACGGGCCAATGAGCAAGGAGGCATTCACTCCAGGAAAGATATTCAAGGCAGACAAAGGGTTGCTTTTCTTTGACGAGCTGAACAGGTGCCCTGAGAAGCTTCAGAATGCGCTGCTGCAGGTGCTGGAAGAAAGAAAGGTCACTCTTGGAGGATATGATGTTGATTTCAATGCTGATTTCATCTTCATTGCAACGATGAATCCAGAGGATTCGAGCACAGAGAAGCTGAGTGATGTCCTTCTTGACAGGTTTGATGTCCTTTATATGGATTATCCTGAGACTCTGGAGATAGAGGCAAGGATTGTGAGAGAAAAGGGCAGGAAGCTTGATGTGAAAGTCGATGATATGCTTGTGAATCTCATGGTCCTTTTTGTCAGGCTGATAAGAGAGAGCAAAGACCTTGAGAAAAGGCCTGGAGTGAGGGCAAGCCTCGGCCTTTACGAGAGATCACAGTCAAATGCTGTCCTAAAAGGGAAAAAGAATGTTGATTTCTCTGATGTTGAGGAGGCTATTGTGTCTGTGCTGAGCCACAGGATAAAGCTCAAGCCTTCAATACAATATTTAAAATCAGCTGAGGACTTTGTGAAGGAAGAGCTGAAGAAGTTTGAGAAAGAGCGCAAGCTAAAAAGGCTTGATGAAGGCAAAGGCGAGAAAAGTGGTTTAGCGTAGCTCACAGAAGAAGGTTTCAGAGCTGGGCAGGGCAGAGGAAGTTCCTGGCAAGCTGAGTATGCAGCATATTGAAGACAAGCTGATGCATTCTGTCCTTGAAGCAGACAAGGAGACAATTGACAAGGGAAAGCTTGTTGAGTCTGCTCTTGACATGGGAATAAACTCTTTCACCCCTGACCTGATGTTCGAGCAGCTTGTGAGCAATTACAAGCTTGCAGAGCAGATATACGGCCAGTCAATCATAAGAGAGCTTTTAGGAGAGGAGCCAGATTATATCGAAAAGAACATCCAGATACCTGAGTTCCAGAAGCTTCTGAAGAACAGGCTCAAGACAAGGCTTAAGGAGCTCTCTGATGACGGCATTGTGGACAGGAAATTCAACATAACAGAAAAAGGCATAGAGCTTGCTTCTCTGGTGATGTACACAGAAGAGCTTGACAACATAATACCAAAAGGCTTTGCAGGAGAGAGGATGCACAAGAGGCAGTCCCATTATGGCAGCAAGGAAGACATAAAGGAATACAGGAAAGGGAACAGGTACAAGGATATTGCTGTCAAGAGAAGCATCAAGACTGCGATAAGAAGGGGCCACACAGAGCTTGTTCCTGAAGATCTTAGGGTGTTTGAGAGGCAGAGTAAGGGCCAGGTGAATATAATCTATGCCCTGGATGCTTCTGGCTCAATGAAAGGCAAGAAGATAGGAAGCTGCAAGAAGGCAGGGATCGCCCTTGCATACAAGGCAGTCTCTAACAAGGACAAGGTAGGACTTATTGTTTTTGGAGAGGAGATAAAGGCGCAGGTTGAGCCGACAAATGACTTCACAAAGCTCCTGAAGGAGATAGTGAAGATAACTGCCTCCAAAAAGACAGATATAGTGGGCACAATCAAAAAGGCAATTGAGATGTTTCCTAGCGACAATTCAACAAAGCACCTGATACTCCTGAGCGACGCAATGCCCACTGCAGGAAAGGACCCTGAGAAAGAGACAATTGAAGCAGCAGGTGTTGCTGCAAATGCAGACATAACAATATCAATCATCGGCATAAACCTGAACAATAAAGGAGAAGAGCTCGCAAAGAAGATTGTTGAGATAGGAAGAGGAAGGCTTTATTCGATTAGGAATCTTGATGAGGTTGACAAGATTGTGCTCGAAGATTATCACGCAGTTGCATGAAATAGTCGCCCCAGATTGAGTGTGATTTGCTGAGACGCCTTTGAATATCCTGGAAATTTCTGCATATATAATCCAGATTTTCTTTCAGAATATTAGGATTCCATATCTCCATCACATCCAGAAGATCAACAAGAGTGGCTTCTTTCTCCAGGCTTGCAAAACGCTGGAACTCTTCTGCCAGATATATTTTTGGTTTTCGCCATTTTTCAGTGAGATGTATGCTGGTTTCATAAACATCTCCCCTGCTCTTTGGCATCTTCAACTCAGACATCCTAAAAGAATCCAGAGGCAGCACAGCCAGATGAGGGGATTCTCTGTTTGCCTTTCCCCTCTTCACCACAAAAAGCCTGCTGTACCATGGGTCGCAAGATATTTTACTGTACAAAGGGTTTGGCAGCTCTATTCTGTTCTGCACAATCTCTATATTGTATCTTCCCCAGCGCATGCTGCTTCAGATTTCAAAGTTATTTTTAAATCTTTGTATTTTTACCACTAATTGATAGGTAAATTGCATTAAAAGAATATACAAAACATTTATATACTTGAAAAGCTATAATATATAATATAAATGCTTCCAAAGGGGGTGTAAT
This sequence comes from Candidatus Nanoarchaeia archaeon, assembly GCA_035289765.1. Lineage (GTDB taxonomy): Archaea > Nanobdellota > Nanobdellia > Woesearchaeales > UBA12501 > WJJV01. Next base: position 11,664 of record DATDWE010000066.1, on the reverse strand, counting down.
ATGGAAGTCAGATGCCTGGATTGCGGGGAAAGCGCAAGGCAGATAGGCCATGAAGTGTATTACTGTGATGAATGCGACAAGATCATTCCAGCAGAGAAAGAGATTCTAGCATAAAACCCCAACACTGCCTTTGTAAGAGGTGATTCTATATTATTTTGTAATATTTTATGCACTTGATTTACCTGATTATTGCGCTAATCTTTCCTAGTCCGCCCAACAATCGCTTCAAAGATGGATATTGGCCGGGTGACGCTCCTCTGCCCCTCTGAGTCAGCATGAAAGGCATCGCTTCCAACCTCGCCACGTCAAGTTGCAGCGGACCAGGCGAGGCTTGGAAAAAAGTGCACCAGATAAAAGTTAATAAGGTGCAAGAACCTAAACTCTCATCAAAAGCTTTAAAAAGCAACCATTTCTCCACGATATCATGAAAATCCTTGCATTCGTTGACACTCATGGAAACAACAGGGCGCTGAAATCAGTGACTGAGAAGGCAGGCAGCGCTGATATACTCATCTGCGCAGGAGATGTCTCTGTTTTTGAGCAGGATCTTGATAAGATAATGAAGAAGCTGGACAGGATAGGGAAGCCTGTGCTCATAATTCCAGGCAACCACGAATCAGAGAAGTCCCTGAAATCCCTCTGCAAGAAGACAAAGAACATTGTGTACATGCACAAGGGTATGCTCAGGCTGAAGGATATCACATTCATAGGCTTTGCAGGAGATGGCTTCTCGCTCACTGACCCTGAGTTCGAAAGGTGGGGGAATAAGATACAGCCTCACCTGAAGAAGAAAGATAAGGTAGTTCTGATAACACACGCGCCGCCGCACAAGACAAAGCTTGACGTAATAATGGGCTCCCACACAGGCAGCAAGTCAATAAGGAAGTTCATAGAGAAAGTTGACCTTGTCCTTGCGATTGCAGGGCACATACATGAGAATGCAGGAGCAGAGGACATGATAAAGGGCACAAAGGTCGTTAACCCTGGACCTTACGGCAAGGTTTATGAAGTATGATCATCTCACAAGATATCTTGTATTGTTCAGAAGGCCAGGATCTGACAGGAATCTCTGGACATCAAGGTCCATGATGTTTACATTCATTAATTTTCTTGTCAGCTTGTCAAATGCTTCATAGTTATCAAGGAAAATATCCACAAGATCAGGGCTGAATTGCAGCCCCCTGTTCCTTCTTATCTCCTCCCTTGCATAATCGAATGTCCTTGCGCTTCTGTAAGGCCTGTCAAACAGCATTGCGTCCCATGTATCTGCCAGGGAGATTATTTGGGTAAGCTCGCCTATGTTTTCTCCGGCAAGGCAGTGAGGGTAGCCTTCGCCATTGTACCATTCATGGTGGTGCAGGACAATGTCCTTTATCTTCTCATCGATGTGCAGGCTTTTGACCATCCTGTAGCCATTCAACGTGTGCTCGTGCATTATTTTTGTTTCTCTCTTGTTAAGGCTGCCTTTCTTCAAGACAATGCGGTTGTCAACCTCAACTTTTCCCACATCATGAAGCAGGCCTCCGTTTTTCAGGCATGCAATCTCTTCTTTTGTAAGGTTCATTTGTCTAGCCAAAAACACAGAATAATCTGTCACTCTCACAGAATGCCCTGCAAAATAAGGGTTTCTCATGTCAAAGTTGTATGCAAGCTGCAGAAGATGCTGCTTGCTCAATCCATCAAGCTCAAGCAGGGTTCTCTGCTGGTTGAGCTCCTGCGCCAGGACATTGGCAAGAGCAGCAAGGCTTGGGCCCTGGATATCTTTGTTGATATAATTTGCCATCACAATAATAACACCTATGCAGTCTCCGTTTGTCCTAAGGGGCACAGTAAGGAATGATTTATCAGCATAAAAATCAGAATCAGTCTTCCAGCCCATGAATGCAGGATCCTTGGAAGCAGTCTCAGTGTACCTTGTCTCCCTTGTCCTGAAAACATATCCTACAAGGCCCTCTTCTTTTGTGCCTGGCTTGAAAACAGCTGATCTTCTCTCCTGGTTAAGCCTCGCCTCTAAATCTGAATGGGCTCTTCTGAATGCTGATGCAAAAGCCTCAAGCTGGTCTTTTTCAGGGTTGTATAAGAAGATAGATATCTCTTCATAGCCCAGCATGTTCTTCATGCTTCTTAGAATATTATTAACGCTGCTCCTGAGATTGCCCATGTCAGGCGAATTGCTGATCTCGGTCGTAATCATGTTCAGGATATCATGATTATTCTTTAGAATGCGCGCCCTGACAAGCTCTTTCTCAACTCCAAAAACATAGTCCAGCAGCTGCTGCACATAAGGATTGGTTTCTGCCAATCTGCTGAGGCCTTTAATCTGCTCAGAGGTTAATGCACTTGACCCTTTACTCTTATCTGCCATATTGCACCCACAAAATATCAGAACCCCTTTTAATTAAGCAGGAATGGGAGTATATATAAAAAGTATATAAATCTTGCTGTCTCAGAACTTCATTATCCTTCCAGGAAAGTCTTTTTTCATCATGAGCACAACCCTTGACTCCGGCTGCTCATCAATGATTTTGTAGCCAGAATTCTTCTCAATCTTCTTTGCAAACTCAACAATATCCTTGTGGTAAGGCATGTTTGCCTTGTCAAGCTTCTGCCTTGAGGCGCCAACAAACATGTATGCCTTCACTTCAAGGAAGTGCGGCTCTGCTTTCTTCACAAGCTCTGCATAATTCTCTGGCTCGACCATATTGTGGCCCTTTACCAGAGTCAGTCTGATTGCTGTCCTTGTCTTGCTTTTCATTCTTTTCATGACTTCAAGAGATTTGTTCAGCCTTTCCCAATAATCTTTGTTCATGGGATTGCAGACTTTCTTGTAGAGCCTGTTGTTTGGAGCAGCTACAGTCATGTACAGCTGTGTCGGAGGCTCAAGCTTCTCCATCACTTCAGGAAGCTGGCCGTTTGTCACGACAAATGAGCTATAATTTCTTTTCTTGAGTTCTTTTATAAGCTCGCTTAGCTTGGGATAATGAAGAGTCTCTCCGGTCAGCGAGATTGCAAAGTGGATGGGATCCTGCGCTTCTTTTAATTTCTGCTTGTCCATGACTTTCTCGTTCCCGCCCATTCCAGAAAGTAGAAGCCTCTGGTATTTTATTGCGTTGTCTATTATCTCCTTCGGATCGTCAACATTTGTGAAAGGCTCCTGATACCTCTTTCTCCAGCAGAAGATGCAGTCCTGGTCGCAGTAGTTGACTGAGACAGAGATCTGGCTGCACCTATGGGAGTTTATTCCATAGAATTTCTGCTTATAGCAGACACCCCTGCCAGTAAGCGATTTCTTGGTCCATGAGCATATCTTGACAGCAGAGTGCTCTCCTATGAAACGATATTGCTGCTTTTCAAGGTCTTTCTTGTATTTGACATCCATAGCCATATCGCCGGGATAACCCCTTTAAATAGATTACCAAAAACTATATAAATGAATCAAAAGCTATTTAAACAAAATATTGCGCCAGTAGTCTAATGGTTAGGATAGGGCCTTGCCACGCGTTAGATTTGCAAGCAAATCCACTGGGTTTGCGCTAATGCGCAAACAGGCTCTGATTCGGGTTCGAATCCCGGCTGGCGCATTCAAGAGTCCCCTTAAAATGCAATAAGGGATGATCAAAATGGGCCTGTAGCTTAGCCGTGGGAGCGTGTTACGCAACCCTCGGGTGCAACAGGCGACTCCTAGTTGCTGACGCAACCGGAGTCCCCTAAAAATGCAATAAGGAATAATCAAAATGGGCCTGTAGCTTAGCCTGGGAACAGTTTTGTATTGAGACTGTTAGGCAATGGAGCACTGCTCTTATATGGGAGTGTTTCAGTAAAAAGCTGAAACTGCTAAGTCAAGCAGTGGTCGTGGGTTCAAATCCCATCAGGCCCACTTTAGTGCCCCTGTAGTGTAGACCGGCCAAGCACATCGGATTTTCGTGGTGCAAATCAGAGATTTCCAACAGTTTTTGATTGCATCAAAAACATCCGTTGACCTGGGTTCAAATCCCGGCGGGGGCGTTTATATTTTTATAAGAATTCAAGAATGTTTTTCGTTCATCTTCTGCCATTTCCACTCCCTTCCTTTGTTTGATTCGATCTTCTTCAGGATCTCTTTCTCGACATCAATGTCAAATATCCCCGCCAGATGAAGTATCCTCTGCACTGCATCTCCAAGCTCTTCCTTAAATCCGTCTTTTCCTTCAATGTTCTTGTGCCTGTATGCTTCGAATGCCTCTGAGATCTCAGAGTGTATCAGCGCAATCTTCTCAGCGACATTAACCTCATCAGGCTTTGTTCCGAAACCCTTTTCCTTTGCCTGGTCAAGGATGAGTTCTGTCAGTTTTCTTATGGTCAGCTCATTCATACACCTGACCAAGATATTGGCTATATTTAAGTATTTTGCATGGTTTGAATATCCTGTCGTAACATTTATAAATAACCCCAAAATCCATATATGAACATGAAAAGAAGCTCAAGACGCTGGAAGAAAAAGGGCCAGATGAGATGGAAGTGGCAGCGCAAGAGAATGAAGAGAAAGAAGCGCAGGAAAGCCAAGAAATAGTTCTATATCTATATATTACCTCTATATCCACATATGATTTGCATACTTATTTAATTAATATACTGCAAATCCAAAAACTTTATAAACAACCTCTTTTCCCAAGCATATACTAATCTATGGATTAGTAGATATTCTGCATCGAAAAGCTTGGTGGAAAGCTTTTTTGTAAACGTCATGACCTCCATATTTCTCTAACAGAGAGATAATTGATATTCATGCTTAGCTAAGTCTAAGTATGCTGTAAATTTGGTAAGCAACCCGCTTAAAGATACCCATCTTTAAGTTTTAAGTGTGCGATTTTTATTGAATTCCCGTTGATCCTGCGGGAGGTTGCTGCTATTGGGATTCGACTAAGCCATGCAAGTCAGGGGTAGCAATACACCGGCAAAAGGCTCAGTAACACGTCGATAATCTACCTTTGGGTTCAGGATAACCTTGGGAAACTGAGGCTAAGACTGGATAGGGAAATTGTTCTGGAAATGATTTTCTCCTTAAAAGCAATGCCCAAAGATTAGTCGGCGGCGGATTAGGCTGTTGGCGGGGTAAAGGCCCACCAAACCAAAGATCCGTACGGGCCATGAGAGTGGTAGCCCGGAGAAGGACACTGAGATACTGGTCCTAGCCCTACGGGGTGCAGCAGGCGCGAAAACTCCACAATGCACGAAAGTGTGATGGGGGGATCCCAAGTGCTTATGCTTTGCATAGGCTTTTGCCATGAGTAAAAATCATGGCGAATAAGTGGTGGGCAAGACTGGTGCCAGCCGCCGCGGTAACACCAGCGCCACAAGTGGCAATCATATTTATTGGGCCTAAAGCGTCCGTAGCCGGTTCAGTAAATCTTTTGTGAAATTGTCAGGCTTAACCTGTCAACGTGCAGAAGACACTGCTGAACTTGAGACCGGGAGGGGTTGAAGGTATTCCTGGGGGAGCGGTAAAATGTTATAATCCCAGGAGGACCACCTATGGCGAAGGCATTCAACCAGAACGGATCCGACGGTGAGGGACGAAAGCTAGGGGAGCAAAACGGATTAGATACCCGAGTAGTCCTAGCTGTAAACGCTGCGAGCCAGATGTTACGCATTCTTCGTGAATGTGTAGTATCGAAATGAAGATGTTAAGCTCGCCGCCTGGGAAGTACGGTCGCAAGACTGAAACTTAAAGGAATTGGCGGGGGAGCACCACAAGGGGTGCGGCGTGCGGTTTAATCTAACTCTACACAGAGAATCTCACCAGAGGCGACGGCAGTATGAAAGTCAGTCTAAAGGGCTTACTTGACGAGCCGAGAGGTAGTGCATGGCCGCCGTCAGCTCGTGCTGTAAGGTGTCCTGTTAAGTCAGGCAACGAGCGAGACCTATGTCTACAATTGCCAACAGGCCATAAGGTGACTGGGCACATTGTAGGGACTGCCTTGGAAACAAGGAGGAAGGTGTAGGCGACGGTAGGTCTGTATGCTCCGAATCTTCTGGGCTACACGCGCGCAACAATGGTAGAGACAATGGGATACAACTCCGAAAGGAGAAGTTAATCCTCTAAACTCTATCCAAGTCCAGATCGAGGGTTGTAACTCACCCTCGTGACGATGGAATCCCTAGTAATCGGACGTTATCAGCGTCCGGTGAATATGTCCCTGCTCCTTGCACACACCGCCCGTCAAACCACTCGAGCAGGGTTTAAGTGAGTGTCAGTTTTCTTGATTGACCCGAACTTAAGCTCAGTGAGAAGGGTTAAGTCGTCACAAGGTAGCCGTAGGGGAACCTGCGGCTGGATCACCTCCTTTTATTACATTTAAAGATGGGTGGGTTGCTTGCCAGATTTATTTTATTTTCACATAGATCACATTAATGCGGCCAGGATCCCCAAATGCATATGGGCCTGTAGCTCAGCCTGGTAGAGCATCGCCCTTGCAAGGCGGGGGCCGCGGGTTCGAATCCCGCCGGGTCCATTCAACAATCAAGAACAATTTAGATCAAGAGTCATGTTCATCAGATCACAGATGAATGTATTCAATAACTGAGTTATTGACTGCAAGGCAAAGACATAAGTTAGGCCTGACTTCATGTTGATGATGCCATGCATAAGTAAAGCACCAGAACGCTATTAGGTGGATGACTCGGCTCTGGAGCTGAGGAAGGGTGCGGCAAGCGGCATTATGCTCCGGCGAGATGCATGCAGTCTTTGAACCGGAGATCCCTTAATGAGACTTCTCCTTGAATCCGTAAGGATGGGGAACGCGGTGAAGTGAAACATCTCAGTAACCGCAGGAAGAGAAATCAATAGAGATGCTGTTAGTAAAAGCGATCGAAAACAGCACAAGGCAAACTGAATCCTTTGCAGTAATGCAAAGGAGATGTGGTGTTATGGACTGCTATTAAGATCCTAACAAGAACAGTCAAACTCGCCTGGAACGGCAGACCTTAGAGGGTGATAGTCCCGTAGACAAAAGCTTGTGGATTGAAGCAGTATCCCGAGTACTGTTCATCGGATATTGAGCAGGAATGTGGGAGGCATCAACTTCCAACCTTAAATACTACCAGAGTCCGATAGCGAATAGTACAGTGATGGAACGTTGAAAAGAACTCTTGACAGAGAGTTAAAAGAACCTGAAACCTAATAGCTATAGTGAGGTAGGGCTCTTAGGAGTTCTGCCGTGCGTTTTGAATAACGTGCCAGGGAGTGTATTCAAGTGGCAAGGGTAATTCTTTACAGAAGCACCCAAAGCGAAAGCAATTGCTCGCAGGAAACGAGGAGCAAGGTATGAAAGTGCCTCAAGTCACTTGGATACTACCCGAAGCCAGTCGATCTAACCCTGGGTAAGGTGAAGTGCGGGTAAAACCGTGTGGAGGCCTGAAGAGGTTCTACGGGCAAGTGTTCTTCTAACCTAGGGCTAGGGGTGAAAAGCCAATCGAGACTGGTGATAGCTGGTTCCTGCCAAAGTTGGCCGCAGTCAAGCCTTGAGGGAGATAGTTAATTTAGTAGAGATACGGATTAGGGATTTGGCTTGGAAACGAGTCGGTCCCTTGTCCAACTCCGAACATCTTAACATCATAGATCTCAAGAGACGGGGGCCGGGGGTAAGCTTCGGTTCCGAGAGGGGAACAACCCAGACTGCAGTTAAGGTCCCAAAATATCAGTTAAGTGTGAAAGGGTGAAAAGTGTCTACCGCCTAAGACAGCGAGGAGGTTGGCTTAGAAGCAGCCATCCTTTAAAAAGTGCGTAACAGCTTACTTGTCAAGGTCGTAGGCCTTGAAAATGGACGGGACTAAACTGATTACCGATACTGCAGACATCCTAAAAGGATTGTGGTAGGCAGGCGTTCTGCTTGGGCAGAAGCTTTCTCGAGAGAGGAAGTGGACCGAGTAGAAATGAAAATCCTGGCGATAGTAGGATCTAAGCGTAGTGAGAATCTACGCCACTGAAAGGGCAAGGGTTCCTTGACAATACAGTTTAGTCAAGGGTTAGTTGATCCTAACCAAGCTTCTAAATGAAGTAATGGGAAAGGGAAACAGGTTAATATTCCTGTACTGCTGATGTATGTGCGGCAACGCAAGACCTATTCCTGACATTTCGGGCTAGGCTGACATAACTTGTCTGTTATGCTAACCAGAACAAATCAAGGGAGTATTGTAATGATGAGAACTTGATTAAATCTGGGAATGGTACTCCTTATGGAGTATTCAGCTAATGCCTGGAGTCCGTGAAAAAGGAAAAGGTAAAAATCATCAGTATTCATACCCAGAACCAACACAGGTGCCCCTAGGTGAGAAGCCTAAAGTGTGTGGGCGATAATCCGATTAAGGGAACTCGGCAAATTGGCCCCGTGTCTTCGGTATAAGGGGTCCCTGCATTTGTGAGTGTATGCTTGCAATTGCAGGGTGCAATAACTAAGATGGTCCGACTGTTTAACAAAAACTTAACTTCCTGCCAGCCCGTAAGGGTGTGTATAGGAGGTGACGTCTGCCCAGTGCCAGTACTTCAAACTCCTTTCCAAGGGAGCAAAGAGCTGGTAAACGGCGGGAGTAACTATAACTCTCTTAAGGTAGCGTAATACCTTGCCGATTGAATGTCGGCTTGCATGAATGGCGTAACGAGATCGTCACTGTCCCTAGTCGGAAGCCCCCGAACACTTCTTCTGGTGCAAAGGCCAGAGATCTCCAGTGGGAAGCGAAGACCCCGTGAAACTTTACTGTAACTTGTTGTTGTGGTATAAGTTTTGATGTGCAGCGTAGGTGGTAGTTGTTAAAGCTTGGGCGCCAGCTCAAGTGTAGACGTCAATGAGACACCACCCTTTGGAACTTATATTGCTAACTCTGGAAACAGAGGACATCGGCAGGCGGACAGTTTGGCTGGGGTGGCACGCCGTTAAAAAGATATCAACGGCGCCCAAAGGTTGGCTCATCTCGGTCAGAAATCGAGAGTTGAGTGCAAGAGCAAAAGCCAGCCTGATTGGATTCACAATAATACTGGATTCAAAGACGAAAGTCTGGTCTAGCGAACCCCTACACCTCCTTGATGGGGGTTAGGTATGACTGAAAAGTTACTCCGGGGATAACAGAGTTGTCGCGCCTGAGAGCTCCTATCGACGGCGCGGCTTGCTACATCGATGTCGGCTCTTCCTATCCTGGTCGTGCAGAAGCGACCAAGGGTGAGGGTGTTCACCTATTAAAAGGGATCGTGAGCTGGGTTCAGAACGCTGTGAGGCAGTTTGTTTGATATCTACTGGAGATGTGTGATGTCTGAGGGGAAGGATCTTCTAGTACGAGAGGAACGAAGGTTCGAAGCCTCTGGTTTACCGGTTATCCGACAGGGTAGGCCGGGCAGCTACGCTTTAATAGATAAGTGCTGAAAGCATCTAAGCACGAAGCCCACCTCGAAAAGAGACATCATAGAACTCTCATAGAAGATGAGGTTGATGGAACTGGTGTGTAAGCACGAAGGCAACGACGTGTTCAGCATGCAGTCCCCAATTGTTCATTTTGCTTTACTTATGCATGGCACTTCATTTATTTCTTGTTTTTATACCATATAGTTTATACTCTAAATCCCAGTTATTCAGATGGTGCTGGTTCAAGATATCTTGCTATTCTCTTCTTAGGGAATATTTCCATTAGTTCATGATAGAGGTTTCCGCTGCATACAATATAGGAAGATGTAGAGGATTCGATAGGAACATTCCTGCTGAACAGGCCGCCGTCTCCTGTCCTTATGATTGATTCTTCTTTGTATGCGAGCAGCCATGATTCTGGCCTGTCTGCCATCAGATTCCCGATAACACCATGTTCTGCTCCTGGAATGCAACCCGTAATGAATGGTCCGAGTACATTCCTCTCTAATTTCAAAGGCCTCATCTTTAGCTCCCTGCTGAAGTAATGCCAGGCATTGTCTGCATCCTTTAGGTGAGAATGGTCAAGCTTCATAAGTGCTTCACTGGATTTCTCAGGGACTTTATCAAAGGTTACAGCATAACTAAGCCATTGGTTCTCTATCATCGGGAACTCAAACAAGCTTAATGTCCTTCCGTAGATGCGCTTTTCCTCTATGTTCAGCTCATCCTTTTCAAGCAGAGGGGTGTCCTCTATCAGCTTTCTCATGCTTTCCTTTGTAACAAAGCCGCTTCTTAGGCAGACATCCACCTCATCCTTTAGATGCATCACTCTGTAAAGGGTAGTTATTGCGCTCAGCCTGCCATTCATTAACTTATTAAAGTCAAGAACATAAAATGCCCTGAGCATGTCATCAAGATACCTTTCTTTCTCTTTTCCGCGCAGAGTTATGCCCTCCATTTTGATCCCTAAGAGCGATAACTCTTTTGGGAGCTGCCTGGCGCAAAATCAGATCCTTCCATCCAGAGCATCGCATTTGTCCTGCTTCTGTCCTTGCAGGACTGGTTTAGCTTCATTGCATCTGTCATATAAGGCCTGATGGAGTCAGCAAATCTTCCTGTTATCGGGCCGTTTATCTTCTCTCCTGATATCACATCTCCGGCATAGACTGCTGTCTTTCCTACAAGATGCGCATAAGACCGCAGATAATTTGTGAGCAGAGAAAGCTCTCTGAGCAGCCTGCCAGACACCTGATTGACATCTGTAGCCACCTCAAATATCTTCCCTATCCTCATGACAGTCTCTGTGATCTGCTCCTGCCTCTGGTACAGCATTGCAGAGTAATCAAGCTGGTAGTCCAGGGATTCCTTCAGTGATTCCACAAAGACAAGCTCCTTTGATTTATATTCAAGCATGTCTTCAGCCAGAAGCCTTTCCCTCTCCTCTCTTGACTGCTTTGACTTTAGGTCAATCCTCTGCCTGTTCAGCCTGTGGTAGAGAGGATCCCCTCTTTTCAGGCCTGACAATGCTGCCTCTGCCTGCGCCAGCTTATCCCTGACGCCGCTGTCACCAAGACCTTTGTAGCTCCCAGTCCTCTTCTCAAGCTCTGCTGATATCTCCTTAAGATAGCATGAGGTCTCCTCAAGAGTTATATCGAGAAGTGTGTTTCTTTCCTTAAGGGCAGCTGCAAGCCTTGACACGACCATAGACTCCTCTTCAAACAATGAGTAAACAGACCTGTGGACTTCCCTATGGCCCATCATCTCATCAATCTTCTTTTTTATCTTCCTGTACAGCCCTGACCTGTTGAGCTCTCCATCAATTCTCTGTAGGGCAGTGGATCCCCTGATAGACCTCTCCATCTGCTTTGTGAGATTAAAGCTCTCATCAACAAGGTCGACAAGCGTAAGACTGCCCACTGAAGAGCTCATGCCAGGCATTGGCATGAAGGTATCTGAGAAAGCTGACGATCTCCTGTTGACAATATACCCAGAGCTATTATCATTCTCTGGCCTGCCGTATCCTTCCTGGTCAAGCTTTTCTGCAAGGCCAGCAGCATCCACCACAATCTCCGGCGCAGAGTTACCTGCATCAGCAGCCTGGCTGTTCTCTGCCTCAAGCTGCTCAACAAGGCAAACAGCGCCCTGCCTATCCTGATCTTCATTTCCCATAAAAACACCTCCCTAAATCCAGATTATCTTATTATATCATCAATGCCCCCAATCCTTTCCAGCATACTAGCTCCTTCGCGCATCATAGATTTCCATGCAGCAGGAACTGTATCAGACAGGGAAA
>DATDWE010000065.1:0-9469 GCA_035289765.1 Candidatus Nanoarchaeia archaeon | reverse complement strand
ATCTGATTTTCTTAGGCATTATAAATAACCGAAAAGTATATAAACCAAGAATAGATTTTCATATCTAAGATTGGTGGTTGAATGCCTGTTGTAAAATCAAAGATAGAAGAGGCCAGAAACGTGAAGAAAGAAGGCAGATTTAGCATCATAAAGAAGTTCATAAACAAGGTCATAGGCAGCTTATTCAAGGAAAAGAAGCATGTAAAGCTAGGCCTTTACGGCCCTCCAAACGGCGGAAAGACAACTCTCGCAAACCGGATCTGCAAGGACTGGCTTGGCGAGGAGATGGGCACTGTTTCTGCAATACCTCATGAGACAAGAGAGATACAGATAAAGGAGCAGATAAACATAAAATCAGGAAATAAAGAGCTTTCTTTCAACCTTATTGACACTCCTGGCATAGCCACAAAGATAGACTATGAGGATTTTGTGAAGAAAGGAATGAAGAAGGCAATGGCAAAAAAGAGGGCAAAAGAGGCCACAAAAGGGGTCATCGACGCAATAAAATGGCTTGATGACATGGACGCTGTTCTTGTGGTGATTGATGCGACAAAAGACCCATACACGCAGGTCAATATCACAATAATAGGGAACCTTGTTGCAAGGAACATTCCAGTCCTTATTGTTGGAAACAAGGTTGACCTGAGAAAAGCAGACATCAAGAGGATAGAGGCTGCATTCCCGCAGTATGATGTCATAGGAATAAGCGCCAAGTTCGGCAAGAACATCGACAAGCTATATGAAGCATTATTTGTTTTGGTTGATTAAAATGAGCCTGACACTGCAATTTATACCATACACTGAAATCGAGGATCTCAGCTCTCTTGGCAGGATCAAGAAACTGCTCAAGATGGCCAAGGAGAACAAGATAGTCCTGCTTGAAGGAAGACTGAAGAAAGAGGAAGAGGCAGAGCTGATAAAGACAACGATGGAAGAGATCAATGATGAGTTCAAGGGAATAGAGCTGGGAGTTATCTATCCGGGCAAGGGAGAGGGAGACTTTGTCAAAAGGATAAAGAGCAGCTTTGTTGAGATGCTCCTTGGAAACAGGATGGGAATAACCATAATCGGCCCTGCTTCAATTGTCAAGGAGATAAAGAAGGACCCGAACAAGATAGAGCTGTACACCCAGTCTCCTCCCGCTAAGTCAAAGAAAAAGAAAAGGTAATAACTTCTCAAAATGCCCCACCAATGCGTCAGATGCGGAACATTGTACGATGATGGCTCCAAGGAGATTCTTTCCGGGTGCAAGTGCGGTGCAAGGCTTTTCTTCTACATAAAGAAGGAGAGGCTTGAGCAGGCAAAAGAGATCTCTGACAACCTGTCAAAGAAGGAGAAGAAGCAGATAGAGGATGATGTTCTTGACATAGTGGGCAGGGACAGGGAGGAGGAGACTCCTGTTGTGCTTGACCTTGAGTCAATAAGGATCCTGAAGCCAGGGAAGTTCGAGCTTGATCTTGTGCACCTGTTCAACAAGAAAGAGCCCCTTGTCTACAAGCTTGATGAGGGAAAATACATAATAGACATCGCAGAGACTTTCAAGAGGAACAAGGAGTCTAAGGAAGATTAGCTTTATCTGCAAAACCTGAGCCGCTCTTTCTCTCAAGAATCAGGAAAGGATAGCCTCTAAGGTCTTCTTCACCTACTTTTGCATTAAGCAGGTTCAGGACTTTATACAGGTGCTTCTTCCCTTCCTTAGAGTCATCATAATCCTTTTTTGCCTCAAGCTCAATAAATGAACCAAGACCCTTTACATCGTCAATTGCAATCTCTGCATCCTTGAAATTCCATATGCTTCTTTTCTTGTCTACAACAATCAGCTCTTTGAAGTCAAGACTTCTGAATATCTTTCTCAGTGCGCCCGCGTCATGAAGCTTAGTCTCAAATTCATCACAGTAATCAGTCTTTTTCACATTTTCAGGATAGAAATGCTTGTAATTAACAGAGGATCCCTTTAGCGTCTCTCTCAGCCTTAGCCATTCAAATGGATATTTAACGCCCACAAAGTTCCTGTGCACAGGGATAAAATATGTGTCCTTCTGCAAGTCATTTCTCGAGACCAATTCAGCATTCTTATCCAGAAAACCAATCACCTCTTCTTGGTTCTGCAGCGGAAATTTGATCTCTATCTCGATATCCTTGTTTGCCATAACATTACCTCATCATTTCCCGGCCACGATCTCGACAACATCCCCATGGCCCAGCTTGTGGTCTTTTCCTACTGTCTTCCTTGTCTTCACATCAATTGCCCTTATGAAGTTCTTGCCGAAGTCAGAATGCACAGCATATGCAAAATCAAGCGCAGTTGAGCCTGGCGGAAGGAGGAAGCAGTCAGGCAGCACATTGCCGTGCTGGTCAGCTAGCTTGTTGATGCCTCCAGGGAAAATAGCGATGTATCCCAACAGCTCAAAAACAGCAATATTCAGGACATCCTGGACTCCTGTTGTCCCATGATTCTCCAGGACGCCGGCTTTGATGAATTCAAGAGCCTTCTTCTGCTGCTCTGAAAGCTTTGAACTATCCTTTATCCTGAATCCGGATTCACCTGGCATATAATCAATGAGGCCATGTTTTGCAGCCTCTTTCAGGGCAAGCTCTGATTCAGCAGAGCATGATATTATCTTCAGGCCAGGAAACTGCTTTCTTAACCTCTCAAGCTTCTCCTTGGCTCCAGGAACATCCACCTTGTTGGCTGCAATCACCATAGGCTTAGTCCTTTTCCTCAGCTCTTTCGCAATGTTCTTTAAGTCATTGTCATTCCATCCAATCACTTTCTCCTTGTTCAACTTCAGCTTCTCAACAACATCCTTTGCCATGTCCTCTGTGACCTTGAAGGCAGAGAGAAGCTCTGCCATCTCCCTGGCAACATTCTGCTTGTTCTGCTGGACAGTCCTTGCGAACTTCTCCCAGTGCCTCTTTATGACTCCGAGATACCACATGTCAATCTCAACTTCAAGGAATTCAATGTCTTTTGCAGGATCATAGGTTCCTGTCTCAATGGGCTCCCCAAATGCATTGAGGCTTCCTGATACATCAACAACATGTATGAGAACATCTGCCTGCCTGAGGTCATCAAGGAACTGGTTTCCCCTGCCTTTGCCGAGGTGGGCATCAGGGACCAGGCCAGCAACATCAATCATCTGCACAGGCACAAACCTCTTTCCTTCAATGCAGTAGCCTGTCCTTGGATTGCACTTCACATTGAAGTTCTTCTCTGCGCACTCAATCTTGACATAACCGACACCTGAATTGGGCTTTATTGTCGTGAAAGGATAATTGGCTATCTCAACATCCGCAAGCGTAGCTGCCTTGAAGAATGTGCTCTTTCCAGCAGATGGCTTTCCCACCAAACCTATTATCATTAATGTCCCTGGAGAACTGAGTATATAAAAAATTAACTATAGAATGCCATAAAAAACATATCAGTTAAAGGTGATTATAAAACCCCGACAAAGCACCCGAAGATGCTTTGTGGGGAAAAAGAGGTGATCATTAACCTTGGAAATTACCCCAAACCTTAATTTCTACTACAGAGTGGTGCAACTTATATATAAATATTTCGGTTTCTAGAGTACTACAGAATGATGACTACTTTATAATGCTTTAAAACCCATTTATAGGTCAAATACGACCTGCACAACAGCCTTGCCAGGCTCTTCTTTTATGTCCATCTCATTGTAGGTGACTGCCTTTACCTCGCCATGGCTGGAGTACTTTTCAGATATCACGTCGCCGCTTACAGTGGCATCCACCCATTTGCCCTTTATCTTGATGCTTTTTACTTCGTGCAGGACAAAGTTCTCAGAATCCATCAGGAAGAGAAGCTCCTCAAGCCAGTTATAAAGCATGGCTTTCTTATCATTTCCTTCGACTGATATGGCCTTGTCTGTCTTTCCCTTCACCTTCTCTGGTTCAAACATCAGGGAGAACATCCCAAGGGCAGCATTCGCAAAAGCCTCCTCAAGGTTCTTCCCAAAGGCCTGCATCTTTGCGTCAGCTGTATGCTCAAGAAATTTGAATCTTTCCATCTTAATATGTTATCACAGGAGGTATATCTTCAGGATCATCCCTGCGGTCAAGGTCTATTATCTTTGCTTCAGTTGGATCATCAGTCTTCTTGTCATCATTGAAGATGTTGAACAGGCCAGGGTTCGCTGCTGGCTGGCTGCTGTCAGAAGGCCCAGAGCCGAACATATCCAATGGAGCATTGATGTGGCCTTCAACCCACGCCTGGAGCATCCTGACAACTCTCTTGATGTCCTCTGCGCTGTCCTCTTTTGTATCAATTGATATCTTCATATTGCGCCAGTATTATTGCTTTTGTTTATATTTTTTGTTGTTTTATGGGTTTAAGGCACTATATTGGGGGATGCCAGGATCCACGCAATGGCCATAAGGATCAACAGGGTGATTAGTGAATAAAACACTGCTGCAAATCTGGACCATCTTGGGCTGTATTCTATCAAGGGCTTTCCTGTATGGTACCTGTAGTAGGTTATTGCATGCAGAACAGGCAGATAAACCCCCTTTCTCAGAGCAAAATAAGCATTGACTGCATAGTATGATGCTATTACAAGCAGGATTATTGCTATGCCTTTCCTGATTATATCCCTTTCAATCAAATAATATAATCCATAGCTGACAGATATTGCAATCATAACTGCAGATGCAAGTGCCAGAGCAATAAGTGCTGTAATTATCCATGTGATTATACTCTTCAGCTGACTTATCTCTTTCTCAGTCTCTGAAGCAATCTTGTTTTTCATCATTCCCCATCATTTCTCCCAATAATAAAGCCTGACGACCCTTGGATAGCTGTATGTGTTGTTGCCTGTTATAAACAATGATTCAACAAAGATATCCTTGGATGGCAGTTCCGGAGGAGGCAGCCTCGGGTCTATTGTGATATTGAAATCATAGGCAAAGACCTTTGTAAAATCAGGATAGTGCAGCTCAAGCGAGGAATTGAGGCAGGATACATTTGATGCCAGGGCGCAGTTCCTGAAATCAGGATTGTCTTTAAGTATAAGGGCGAGATTCACGCTCTGCTTCTTTATCTCAGTTGGAGATCTGGAGGTCACTATGAATGTGATGAAAAGAAAGCTCAGTATGATAGCAAGGACAGCTTCAAATGTCATCATATAAGCTCTTTTATTCATCTTTCTCACCATAACAGTATGTTTATGACAACCCTCTTCTGGTCTGCATATTCATTGAGCATCCAGGCATAATACTGCTTTGAATGCACCTCAGTGTTCCTGTAGGGAGGCCTGCCTATGCTCAGGAATTCTGCAGTTGAGTTGTACACGGTTATATTAAAGTCATGCTTCATGTTCCAGTCGCTCTTGAGGACAGAATAATTTGTTGACTCAAGATCAAACATGTTGCTTCCTGAGAGCCCTTCATATATATTTGTTGCTCCGAAAACAGCTGTATAAGGCATAATGAGGTCATCCATGCCTGCTGATGCTTCATGGAAGACTGCCCTGTAATTCAGATTGTTGTCTGCTGAAGCGCTTATGTTCAGCACAAGGGAACTGTCATGGCACATCCTGATGCTCACATCATCGCTGAAGATGAAGGCAAGGCCGTAATCCCCATCTGTAAAATCAATGAAGTCTGATTCAAAATTATCGCATTCAGTCACGTTGTATGTTATCGAGCCTTGATTCTGGCTGTCTGCAAAATATCTTTTATACTCATGCAGGACAAAGTCAATGTCAACATTCTTCTCTTCTGTTGCGTCTACGAAGCCATAGATCATGGAATTGTTCTCAAGCACATAGAAAGTGTTGTTCAGCGAGGGTGTCCTCACTTTGTATTTTGCTGATATGCTCGTTGAAGAGAATCCATTGATATTGGTGTTCAGCGCATTGCCGTCAACCTGCATGCTGAATCTGACTATTCTCAATGCATCCCGATATCTCACATCATCGATTATTCCATCATCAAAACTCACTTCCATATTTCCTGATTCAGCTTCATTCTCGCCTGCGACCATATTGGTTTGTATTGCAGGTTTTGTGTAATTGAAGGATGAATGGACAAGATTGTAAATAACAGGTGATGCTGTAAAATCAGCAAGAAAAATAAGCCTTCTGTCATCAATAACCCGGTATTTCCCTATCAATGCATAGTTCAGGGCATTCCCTGGGAACGGAAAATCCATGACTATGGGCACACTGGACGAGGTGATGTTTGACCTCAATATTATAGGAGTGATATTTACCTCCCACGAAGCATTTCCCATGAAGGCATCTTTAAGCTCATCTGCAGGAAGAGACTCCTTTGTCACAGGATTAAGAACAGGTGTGATCACAATAAAAAACCAGGCAAGATATAAGATGAATATTGCTATGCTTATAATCCAGTCTGCCTGAGTTATACCTCTTTTTGAGACCATATATCAAATGAATATTTCATACAATTTAAAGCTTTTGATGATATCCTCATATCCTGCACCAGAATATCTTGGTTATTGTGCTAATCTTTCCAAGCCTCGCCTGACTTGCTGCAATCCCGACGTGGCGAGGTGTGGAAGCAATGCCTTGAATCAGCAACACGCAAGGCGGTGATGAAGGCGCGCTGGGAAGACAAAAATTTCAAGGATTCTTCTGGTTTTCTCCCAATCCGCAGAAATTTTTGGCTGACAGGGCAGGACTTTCGACTTTAGGTGTTCATCTGCGAGGAGAAAGGCTGCCCGTGAGCGCCGCCATTATCATCACCGCCTATAGAAACATTACTTTTTACAAGCTGTCCAGAGATATAATCTATTATAAACATGATGGGCCCGAGGGGATTTGAACCCCCGATCCTCACCGTGTGAAGGTGATGTCATTTGCGGCGCGCAGCGCTGCAAACCAGCGAATTGCGGAGCAATTTAGCGCGTAGCCACTAGACCACAGGCCCTTTCTGCATTCAGATGAACTTCACATCAATCTCTGTCTGGTCCCAGGTAGGATATTCTGTCACTATCGCTGTCCTGAGCTCCTTATCCTTCTTTATCCTTGCGGCAAACTTCTTTGATGTGAGGATCCTTGGCTTCTCCCTGTCTACTATGATCATCTTTGATGGTATCCTGTACTTCTTCTGGAGGTCTTTCTTTATGTCCTCAAGCTGCTTGATGAACCTGTCCTTCTTTACCTCTTCAAGCTTTTTTCTGTAGCCGAAGCCAGGTGCAAGCTCAGGAAGGTACACAGCGCCCCTTATGAGCATGCCTTCTTTTGTCATCTCATCAAAGGGTTTCTTCACATTCTTTGCCCTTATCTTTATCCTGTTAGAAAGCTGGACCCTGTCCTTGAGTGTTGTCGTGCAGTAATGCATCTCCACATTCTCATCAGCATACCTTTTCAGCAGCGAGAGAGCCATCTCCTGGCTTCCTTTGACGCCATAGGAGACCTTGTCCTTTGGCATGAACCCCTTTTTCAGGAGCTCATATGCATTTGTGTCTGACACCTCAAGCTCATTTATGTTGAGAAAGTCAACATCATCCTTGAAATAGTTGATAAGCCTTACAGTCTCTTTCTCCATGCCAGGCACTGCAGGTATCTCAACCCCTACATCCCAGCTGAATCTCTTCAGCAGCTCGATCTTCCACCAGTGCTTCTTGTTCTCAATGTCTGGGTGGAGCCTTATCTCATCAAGGCCTGCTTTGTTGAGCTTCATGAGGGCATCCTCTGTTACGAGCTCTGGCAGGGTGTAAAGGTGTATGTGGAAGCTCTTTCCAAACTTCTTCTTGAGCAGCTTTATGTACTTCACAGTTCTCTCAATCCTGACAAGGGGGTCTCCTCCGGTTATTCCGGCCCCTTTGGCATCAGTCAGCTTTGCCTCCTTGATCAAGGCATCAAAGTCATCCTCATCCTTTAGCCTCCATTCATTGGCATAAACAACATCAAGGTCTTTTTTTGCGTCTGAAATAGGGCAGTAGTAGCACTTCCTTGAGCAAAGGCCTGTCACAAATAGCACAAGCTTTCTTCCCTGCACGCACAGCTGGCATCCTTTGGCCAGATTGCCATTCTTCCAGCTGTAGTATTTTGTCTTCTCAGGCTTCATCATTTCCCCCAAACAAGGCATTATAATTGCCCATTATCCTGTCTTCCACTTCCCCTATTTTAATCTTTCTGAGCTCAGCGATCTTGTTCACTGTCTCCCTTATATATGCAGGCTCATTGCGCTTTCCAGGAAAAGGGCCCATATACGGCGCATCAGTCTCTGTGAACAGCCTGTCAAGGCTTATCCTGGCAGCCATCTTCCTGAAATGCTTTGACTTCAGTATTATGCAGGGTATTGTGAAATAATAGCCAGCATCCTCTGCTTTCTTTATTGTGTCAAAGTCGCCATTGAAGCAGTGAAGAATGACTTTCTTTGCATCAGAGCTCTGGAGCATCTCAAATGCCTCTTTTTCTGCTTCCCTTGAATGTACAATCAATGGTTTCCTTATCTTCTCTGCAAGCTCAATTATCTTATTGAAATTCTCTTCCTGCTTCCTCCACTGCTCCTTGTCTTTGGACCAGTGATGGTCAATCCCTACTTCCCCCAATGCAACAATCCTGTCTTTATTCTTCTCAATGAACTTGAGCTCTGCATCAAACTTGTCATCAGGGAGCTTCAGCGCATCAATAGGATAAATGCCGAGTGCAGGCTTCACAATATCACTGTATCTTCCTGCTATCTCTATTGACTTTCTGTTGCTTTCCGGATTTACTCCGTTCTGCACTATTATTCTTACTCCTGCCTTTCTTGCCCTTTCTATCACTTCGTCCAGGTCTTTTCTGAACTGGTCGAAGTCCAGATGGCAATGTATGTCTATCAAGCTCATTTTTAGGTTTCTTTGCCTTTAATTCTGTCTCCTTATCATCCTTATTCTCCTTTTCAGGACTGTATCTTGTTGTTCTGGGTTTTTTGTCAGCTCCATGGTAATTCTTCTGCTCTGATTCCTCATATATCCTGTTGTACTTCTTCTCAACCTGCTCTGCAATCTCATCAGGCCTGGCATAGCCCTTGTCTTCGGTTTCTGACTTCACCTTATGATATGTCTCCCTGCTTGAATGCTCCATTGGCTGGCTCTGCTTCACATGCTCTGCTGATTTGAATTCATGATAGAGCGCCTGCTCAACTGACTTCAGATCATGCTCTGGATCATATCTCTGGCTGGAATAATGCTGATCCTTAACCTGCTGGTGCGCATGGTGGGCTGGGTTCTGGTCATAGTGATTCTTGTGTTCATTGACTCTTGTCTCAAGATTATGGCTCGGTTCCTTGTGGGTGTTCAGGGGATTCTCCCATTGTTTATGTTCATCTGAGTGATGGGCAATGTAAAACTTTCCTCCGCATGGCCTTGCACCACTTTTCTTCTTCTGCATCTCTGTCTCTTTGTCTTTATCCCTCTGCACAAGGTCATAAGGCTTCAGATCAAGGACTATGTGATGCCTCATAAGGCCTTCATTCTGGCTGAATTCCTTGTACCTGA
>DATDWE010000064.1:0-9336 GCA_035289765.1 Candidatus Nanoarchaeia archaeon | reverse complement strand
GGGAATTCCTGACTCTGGCTGGAAAGGAGAAGGCACACTTACAAGATGGTGTACACTTATTCTTCTGGAGGATGCGGCACAATGGAGATTGAGGTGATCTACAAGAACGGCAGATACATGAAGTTCCCCGAGTCTCTCCCTGAGTGCTACAAGAAAGGTCCGGCTGAGAGTAAACCTGATCCTGAAAGTCCTTAAAAAATAAGGAAAATCCTCTGCAATCACTCAGCAGAGTTCACATAAATCGAATACAAGAACATAAGAATCCAACCATCAAAAAACTTCAAAAAAGAAAGGAGAAAGATTATGAAGAACGGATTTAAGATTGTGTTGATTGTCCTCATTGTGTTCGTCGGCCTCTCGATTCTAGGTTTTGTGCTCGGCTGGTTCGGCGAGGCCGCGAAGGTGACGCAGGAAGAGTTCGGGCCAGATGCCATGCTCCAGAAGTACGAGTGGTTCAAGGACACGGCAGCCCAGCTCGAGAAGAAGAAGGCTGACATCACGGTTTACGAGGGGCGCATGAAGGCGATGGACCAGACCTACAAAGACCTCCGGCGCGACAAATGGCCCCGCGAAGACCGCGAGCAGTACAATGTCTGGGTGTCTGAGGTAGCTGGCGTCAAGGCAAGCTACAACTCCCTCGCCGCAGACTACAATGCGCAGATGGCCAAGTTCAACTGGCGCTTCGCGAACACCGGCGAACTCCCGAAGGGCGCGACCGAACCGCTGCCCCGGGAATTCAAGCCCTATATCTCAGAATAGGAAGGAGGCCAAGCCATGAAAAATCTGAGAATAGCCCTCTTTTTAGCGCTCGGCTTTCTGGCCCTCGGCAATTCCGGCTGCAATACCCCTGTTCAGTCTGTCTCAGGGACCAAGATGGCTAAGGTTGGAGAGGTCAAGACCGGACCCAATGGGCTGACGGTCGAACAGCAGAACATCACTGACCGCATCAAGATGGACAATCAGCCAGGTTCCATCAAGCACCTTTATATTATCTCAGCCTACAGCGGCCAGGTCATCATCTACAGCACAGTCATGGGCAAGGTCACGAGCAGCGGAAAAAGGCTGACGCCTGACCATGTGGATGGGGGAGGGAATGGTGTCAGCTACTTCAAGTTCGATGTAGGCAATAGTGAATGGTACACTCAACAAGTTCTCGGAGAAGATGGCGCTTACGGCTCTTCTATCGAGTACATGTACTGGTGGGACACCAAGGGCGTCTATCACCAGCACTATGTCAGCGGCGGCCAGATTGTCCACATCAGCAATCAGCCTCTGGCAGTGAAGAACATCATCATCAACATGGAGATCACCACTCCAGAAAGTCCATAACTCATACAAGAAAAAAAGCCTCCCACCTTGCATCAATCCTTCCTGATGCCGGCTTTTTTTCTTGTTATTTATTTTCAATATAGAAAGCAATACCTCCTCCTTATATTATATAGGCAGACCAAAAGATTTAAATATTATCTATTCATACTAGTATGAATAAGTATGAATAATAAAAATCAGAGGTTCATCTGCTGACGCAGATTCACACTCGATTTTCAGTCTTTTCAAAAGCCTTCGGCTTTGTGAAAATAAAAAATGATAAATAAGAAGGATCTAATAGCAATAAACATAGAAGTTGGCGAGACAGGAGAGCTGCAGAATCCAGGCTCTCTGGACTTTGCGCTAGAGATCATCAGGCACAAGAAAAGCTGGCTGTATGAGCTGAGCTATCTTGTGAGAGGCATTATTGTTGACCATTCCTTCAGGGATGGCAACAAGAGGACAGCCCTTGCACTGATATTGACGTATTTCAATGACCATGACTTAGAGTGTGACAAGCAAAAGATCGTTCATATAGTACACAAGATATCAAAAAAGAACATAAAGGACATAAACAAGTTGATGAGGTTGATCAAAAGTGGCAGAATTTGTTGAAAAAGCAAAGAAGATAATAGAAGAGAACAAAGGACTGTTCGAAAGCCTTGAAGAGCTTGACAGGACCGGCAAACTTAGGAAATCAAGCTATAAAGAGAGAACTACATTCACATTGGATGAAGAGCTGATGAACAGGTTAAGATCTTATTGCATTAAGAATGATATGAAGATGTCAGCAGTTATTGAGAGATTGGTAAAAGAATTCCTAAAAAATAAATGATATGTCTAGCCCACATAACTCAATCTCTTCTTTATCTGCTGCTCAGAGACTTCCTTGCTCTGCTGGAGGATGCCCTTCAGCTTCTTCTCGAACTTCTCTGCCTCTTCCATCAATGGCTTTGTGGGTATGTTCAGCCCAAGAAGCTTGTCAATCAGCTCAATCACTTTTGCCGATGCCTTTGAATCAGGCATTGCAGAATGGGTTTCTGCGAATATGGCTGTCAAAGGGATATCATCAGCATCAAGGAGCAGAGCGCCTGTCACCCCGAGGATTATCCCCTCTTTGAGCGGCTTTATGCTGTTCTTCTCAAATGTCTTCTTGTGCCTGTCGATATTGGAATAATAGAAGCATGCCATCTTCTCCTCTTCTTCAACCGGCGATGCGACGCCTTCAAGGCTTATCACACTCTCTGCATTCAGCTCCTTTGCCATCTTTGATATGACATCTGCGAGCTGCCATTCAATGCCCTGCAGTGTGGTTATTATGTGGACAATCACGATGTTTGTCTTCTTGTCATAGAAGATGCCTATTGGATGCAGGATCTTGCCTCCATGGATTGCTATCATGGCAGGGATGTCATCACATTTTATTGTCCCTATGGGCTCAGCCTTAAGCTGTTCAATCAGGAACTCAGTTGTTATTGTGCCTACAAGGCCAAAGCCAGGAAAACCCTGTATTATGATTGGACTCTTTGGTCTCTTCTTAAGATCAAGCTTCATTCAGCACCTCTTTTATACCTTTGTTATACTCGGTCATATATAAATGTTTTTGATTAATGTTTGCACTTGATTCATTTGGTTATTGTGCTAATCTTTCCTAGCCTCGCCTGATTCTCTGCAATCCCGACGTGGCGAGGGTGGAAGCGATGCCAGGAAGCAGCAACACGTAAGGCGGTGATGATGAGGCGCAGACGCACCGGGGGATGGCCCCTCCGGGGTGGTGCGTAGGACAAATCCGAACGCAGTGAGGATTTGGCCGTCTGCCGCCATTATCATCATCACCGCCTGCTTATACAACTTCCCTTGTCTGCTGTCAGGAGGGCGGCGTCTGAGCTAAGAAATTGTCTGTCGCTGCCATGATCATCACCGCCGATAAAAAATAATATGTTTCATCAGCAACCTTTAAATATCACTTATTAAATCAATATATCATCCATCGGGGGCAAATCATAAATGACTGACAAAGAGAAACTTCAGGATTTCAAGACAACAAAGGACATCAAGGTATCTGAGAAGATAGTTGACCAGGTCATAGGCCAGGAAGAGGCAGTCAAGGTGGTAAAGAAGGCCTCTATGCAGAGGAGGCATGTCCTTCTCATCGGAGAGCCTGGCACAGGAAAATCCATGCTCGGCCTTGCTCTTGCAGAGCTTCTTCCAAAGGAGAAGCTTGTTGATGTTCTTGCTTTTCCGAATCCAAATGACGAGAACCAGCCGCTGATACGTGTTGTGCCTGCCGGTGAGGGCAGAGTTTTCATAAGCAAGGCAAGGCTTCAGGGAGATGGGGTGTTCAAGAACCAGAACATAATATTGTTCGCTCTTGCAATCCTTGCGATGATAGCTCCATGGTGGGTTCTCTCTCATTATCAGCAGCAGTATGGCTTCACTGCTGCAGCAATCATGTTCGCTGCATTCTTCATGGGAGGCATGCTTTTCCTTGCTGCTTTTGTGATATTCCTGAATCTTGGCAAGAGATTCGGCGAGAAAGTGCAGGTCCCGAAGATTATTGTTGACAACTACAAGAAGAAGCAGGCGCCTTTCTTTGATGCTACAGGAGCGCATGCAGGCGCATTGCTCGGCGATGTGCTTCATGACCCATTCCAGAGCGGAGGCCTGGGCACACCTTCCCATGAAAGGGTTGTTGCAGGAATGATCCACAAGGCCAACATGGGCGTGCTTTTCATCGATGAGATCGCCACACTCCAGCCCCACACACAGCAGGAGCTTCTCACATCGCTGCAGGAGGGAAAATACTCCATAACCGGGCAGTCAGAAAGGTCAGCAGGAGCAATGGTGAGGACAGAGCCTGCGCCATGCAACTTCATCCTTATTGCAGCAGGAAACTACGAGACGCTGAAGCAGATGCATCCTGCCTTGAGATCAAGGATAAGGGGCTATGGCTATGAGATATACATGAATGAGACAATGCTTGACACTCCTGAGAACAGGTGGAAGATCGCTCTGTTTGTCGCGCAGGAGGTCGTCAAGGACAGGAGAATCCCTCCATTCAGCAGGGATGCTGTTGACGCAATAGTGGAAGAGGCAAGGAGAAGGGCAAACAGGAAAGGGCATCTTACCTTGAGGCTGAGAGAGCTTGGAGGCATCATCAGGGCAGCAGGAGACCTTGCAGTAGAGCAGGGTTCAAAGGTAGTTGACAATCATCATGTCATTGACGCAAAGAGGGTCGCAAGGACCCTTGAGCAGCAGATCGCAGACAAGTACATCGAGAGGAAGAAGGAGTACAGGGTCATTATCACAGAGGGCAGCAGGATCGGAAGAGTGAACGGTCTTGCAGTCATCGGAGGAGAGACCTCGATCTATTCCGGAATCATACTCCCTATCGAGAGCCAGGTGACTCCAGGAGGAAGGCAGAAGGAGATTGTCGCAACAGGAAAGCTCGGAGAGATAGCAAAAGAGGCTGTGAAGAACGTCTCTGCAATCATCAAGAAATACTTCGGTGAGGACATAAAGAAATACGACCTCTATGTCCAGTTCCTCCAGACCTATGAGGGTGTTGAGGGAGATTCAGCGAGCATCGCAGTCGCCACCTCGATAATATCAGCGCTCAAAAAGATACCTATAAAGCAGGATGTTGCCATGACAGGCAGCCTGTCTGTGAGGGGAGATGTCCTCCCTGTCGGCGGAGTGTCTGCTAAAGTAGAGGCAGCGATCGAAGCCGGCATCAAGAAAGTCCTTGTGCCTGCGTCAAATGTGAATGATATTGTGATTGAGTCAAAGAAGCTCAAGAGCATAGTGATTGTTCCTGTCAGCGACATCAAGCAGGTTCTGAAAGAAGCGCTTGACTGGAAGGGCAAGGAGAATATCCTGAAGAAGATGGTTTCTGACTG
Source organism: Candidatus Nanoarchaeia archaeon (assembly GCA_035289765.1). Lineage (GTDB taxonomy): Archaea > Nanobdellota > Nanobdellia > Woesearchaeales > UBA12501 > WJJV01. The sequence goes on along the minus strand of DATDWE010000064.1, from coordinate 4,129 downwards.
ATTATATCACTCTTTCTCTCTTTCAGTTCTGGCCATAACCAAGCTTATTTTTGATATTGTCCACAATGGCCTTTGCCTCTGTTATGGCTCCTGAAGGGACATTCAATATCTGAGGTATTGCTCCAGATTCATGCAGGATGTCTGCGCAATTGCAGGATCTGATGGTGATCTGATCAAGCACTGCTTTTATGGGTGGGAAAGAATCCATATATCTTTTTATGTCACCTGATGATTGCGCAATAAACACATACCCTCCAGAGCCTTTCTCAAAAAGACTTTGCGCTGAGATAGCATTGTCTACAGCTCTTTCCAGCAGCATGACTGAATCTCTGCCAGGGGCCTTTCCATTCCCATCAATCAACCCAAGCGTGGCATTAGCTGTTGAGAACAACCCTGAATAATACTCCTCCAGCAGCTCCTCAGGGCTCATGCTTCTATAAAACTCTTCCAAAGTTCTGCAGACCATAACCTCTATAACCTCTCATAACCTCCTGCTTTCAGCTTTTTATTGATATATTTAAACCTTTCTGATTTATTCACTCCAGAATAGAAACATATATAAATGGATGGCTCTTTATATACCCTAAAAGGTCAATATCATGAGGGTGGTAAATCTTGTACTATTTAGCGCACTAGCCCTGGTCATAACAGCATTTGCAGCTGTTGCGCAGGATAATACCTCAAGGGATTTTGAGCTTGATTTTTACAGCGAATACTGCAACTGCGACAGCGACTGCGGGGAGTTCAGCAGCTGCCTGACAGATGACACAGACCCATTCATTAGGAACATGAACATAAAGACAGGCCAGAAGCTGGAAGAGGCCAAAGAAGCAGGGTACAAGGGCATGTGCACAGCCGTCACACTTGACGGCGAGCTCATGGTCTACGGAATGACCAAGAACTGCACTGCTGCAGAAGGGGCTCAAGAGGAGCCTGCTGAAGCTGAAAAGGCAGAGCCAGAAGGAACAATAACCCAGACCAAGACACTGAGCAGAGTAATAACAGTGGAGTTTGAGGACACGCCAAAGACAGCAGGCAAAACTAGTACTAAGACTAATGCTAAGAAAACAACAGCCGGAGGTAGCAATATGGACATCATAACAGCAGGAATAATATCTGGGACCATTGTCCTGGTAGGATTCTTTGGACTGATGGCATGGATCGCGTATCTGCTGCAGAACAAGGCAGAGGACAAGGCAAAGAAGCAGTGATTTGCAGAATTGTACTGATTTATTTTCTTGTTCAGTGCATTATGCTGCCTATTCTCTTGTTCTGTTATACATATTCTCAGCTGCAGCAAGAACTCTTTTTCCGCCTTCATATGCCCTTGGAGAGCCGCTGACTGCAATCCTTATCCCTGTCTTTTCCAGCTTTCCTGCAGCATCAGGAGGAGTGAAGATCTCCAGTGGAGTGACTATGACACCATTCTCTGCGCATAATCCCACAAAATTCCCTGAGCTATAAACTTCTGGATGTCTTTCAGCCATCTCTTTGTCAAGATAAAGTATCCTGTACATGCCCTCAATGCTTCCAGGAACCACGCCGAAACTGCTTATCTGCCCGTTTATCGCCCTCTCAAACTCAGCCTGTCTCTTCTTCATCTGCTCGACAATATGCTTGCTCAGCCCATATTTCCTGTTGAGCTGCAGAGCCCACTTTGCGAGCTGGAGCACAGGATTGGCTATGCTCACATACGCAGCGCTGCTTGATGTCTGGATCATCTCCCTTTCTTCTGGGTTGTCAAATATGGCATAAGCAAGCCTTATTCCCGGCATGCCAAACTCCTTTGAGAAGCTCCTGAGTATTATCTTGTTCCTCACCTGCGAAAGAAGCTCCATTGATTTCCTGTCATACTGGCCGTAGACATTGTCAAAGATAAGCTTCACATTCTCTGAGAGCTCGTTAAGGGACTTTACTGAACTTTCGGTGAGATTGTATCCAAGAGGATTGTGCGGGACATTTATTATTGCTGCCTTTATGCCCAATCTCTCTCTTTCATCCATTATCTTGCCCACAAGGCTGTCAATATCCCACGCCTGGAACCCGACTGCTTTTCCATTGAATCCTGAATGGATATCATATAGATAACCGGGATAGCCGTATGCTACTGTCTCAAACATGTCAATGAGGAAATGAAGTGCTGCAGTAGAGCCTCCGCTTATCAGCTGTATGTGGTCCGTGCTGATATCTTTATCATGTCCGTTGTTATTGCCATTGAGATGTGCTGTCAGCTCTTTCAGTATTGCCCTGCTTCCCCTCACTCCAGCATATCTTCTTTTTCCTGCTGAGACCTCCTCTGTCTCCAGGGCCCTCTTTAGCTCCTCCCACATCCTGAGCTGGCAATCAAGCCCTCTCATCTGGCCTGTGACAATATTGGCTGCCTCGATGATCCTGACTGCATCAGTTCTGCCATATTTCTTTATAAGATTCTTTTCCAGAGCTGATATAGGATCGCATCCTGGGATCATCTCAATGCCATAGAACTCTCCGATCCTCAGGTTAACAGGAGAATAATCATCCTCATCCAGGCCTGCAGAAAGATCAACAAATTCACCAAAGAACTTTTCAGCAGTCCTTTCTTCTCTTATCCTTCTTGCTATCTTTTGGCCTATGGGTGATCTGTCCATTCAATATGCTCTCTGATTGTTATATATAAATGTTTCGGAACAGCTATTACTCTGGAGTAACAATATCACTCTTTCTGCTTCTTCTTGGCCTGCTCTTCAACTATCTTGAACAGCCTGTCCAACACTTCCTTAGGGACATCTACTTTCATCTTGTACTTCAGCTCTTCAAGGAAATCCCCCAGGTCAAATGCAGCCCTGTCTTTGCCCAGCTCTATCTGGTGCTTGGCTTCCTCAATCAGTATATTCCAGTCAATCTTCGTGGAATTGATTATCTTCCTTGCGTCATCCTTGTCTTTGACCCTGTCTGTTGCGCATTTCATAAGGATCATGTCATGGGGATTTGCAATCCTCAGAACAAGTGTATCTCCAAATTGATGTATCTGCTCGGCCCTTTTCTGCATATTATCAGAGAATACAAAATCTATGACATCATTTATGAACAGGTCAAAACGCTCATCATTGAGCCTGAACATCTCTGGCTGGTTCATTTTTGCGCCATAGACCTTTATACCATCCATATCCTGATATCCCAATGATTTTATTGCTTCTTTGAACATATACCTGTCCTGCTTATTCTCAAAGACAAGGTCTATATCCAATGTGGCATCCTTGAATCCTAAGAACATCATAGCAGTCCCGCCAATAGCGTAAGCAGTCACTTTCTTTTTCAATCTTCTTGATACATTTAGTAATAGCTTTTGCTGCTGGTCTATTGAAATCATCTATATTCCTCCAGATCTTCCATATTGAAAGGAAGGTAAATTTTCCATGTAGCCTCAATCTCCTTGAAATCCTTTGATTTCAGTTCAGGAATGACATATCCAAATTTAAATCCTTCCTTTGGCAGGGAGTTATTCCTGAATTTCTTTACCATCCTTCTAACTCTCATAATCTTCCTGGCAAGATCATACAAGGCTCCTACTTGCCTTTCTATATGGTTCTCTTTTGCCAGATTGTATAGTTCTGTCCAGTTGTCTATTCTCTTGAATAAGGCCAGAGAGGCCAGGACAGTCCTGAAGCTTTTTGTCTTTATTGCATAGATCAGAGTCTCTTCTAGACTTGGCTCTTTGCCGTATATCTTGTAGATTATAGGGGTGGCTATCTTTATAGGGGAATACTGGTTTATTATCTCATAATAGCTCTTTCCGCCCAATTTGTTCTCTAAAGAGATATTGTATACTCTCCTGTTATTGCTCTGCCTTTTTGTCTTGATATAGCCCTTCTTTCTCAGCCTGTAAAGGTAGTAGATGGCCTTCTTTTTGTCAACTTTAAGTATGTCCATGACTGACTGAATGGTTTGGATACCTGATAACTTTTTAAGAAGTCTATCTGTTTTCATAGTTGATTGTAGGTATAGGTAATATATAAACTTTTCGCTTTTTAGTGGTAAAAAGTTAAACCTAGCCTAGAAAGATATATAAGTTATAAATTTTGCATATATAAACGAAAGATAATATTACCATGTATCTTCCAACGAAATATCTCCATATCTACCGCCCATG
>DATDWE010000063.1:0-10532 GCA_035289765.1 Candidatus Nanoarchaeia archaeon | reverse complement strand
TCAGGCTCTTTCTTCCTGTTGATCCTTCCTTCGTTGAATTCAATCCCTTTCCTGAAGTTGATGTTGCCGCAGTTCATGCAATGGAAGTAAGGCCCGAACTTCCCTGTCATTGGCTCAAGCGATTCCCCGCAGACACACCTTAGATCATCAAGGCTGAAATCCCTGTGCCTTCTGCACACCGGGATGCCCTGTGCATTCTGAAATGTCGCTTCAACGCCGCAGAATGGGCATTTGTTTGACTTGGACTGGCCGTAGCGCTTTGGGATTCGCATGACATATCATAAAATCAGGTTGTTATTAAATATGGTGTTTTATGCAAAAAAACAGAAACATTTAAATAATACTATGTATTACATAGTATAACATGGAAGCAGTGTGCGTAAAACTGGACAAAAGAATCCTGAAAACTGTAGATAAGAGCATAAGAGAGCATAATTATTCTACAAGGACTGACTTCATTAGGGAGGCTATAAGGGATAAATTGAGAGATCTTCAGAAAGACAGATTCATGAAGGAAATTGAGAGATTTAAAGGGTCTGCTAAAGTGAAAGTCAGTGATGAGAGGCTAGAGGAGATAAGGGAAAAGGTCGGCAGGGATTATGCAAAGAAATTTGGCATAAAATTAGATTAAATCTTCTGGTTTCTTGATATCGGCTATTCCCTGAAGTTCTTGAAAATGATTATCGCGAGTCACCATTATTGCACCGTTATCCCTTGCAATAATTGCGTGCAGGCAGTCATTAAAAGGTATGTTTAATTCTCTGCGTAATCTCTTTGCCTCTTTTATCTGGGCTTCTTCTATCTCAACTCTTTCAATTATATAGGGATAAGATGCTGAATTGAATATCCTTTCCATGATAAACTCAAAGCCCATATTCAGCTCTTTGAGGGTTAAGTCTGAATAAATAATCTTCTCTTTGTTAATCCTTATTCTCCTGATTAACTCAAAAGCCCATTCCCCCAATGGCCTGAACCTATCCACTCTGTTCTCGTGCAGATCCCTCCATATTGAAGTGTCTATGTAATATCTCACCATCTCATTTTAGAACTCCCTATCCACAACATCAATGTAATCCTTCACTCTTGACAGGACTGTCTGAAGGAGATACTGCTCTATCTTCTCCTGGAAGATGTTGTTGAGGCTGTCATGCTCGTTTATCCTGTACCTGTTCTTGATTTTCTCAACAAGGAACAGCTCCCTCAGCCTCTTCAGCTGCCTCCTTATGTTGGACGACGCAATTCCAGCAAGGGCAAGCCCTGCATGATTTCTGGATTCAACAACAAGATCCCTCACTTCTTCAGAACTCAGCTCTTTCCTGTCCTTCTTTGACTTCAGCAGGACATACAGGATGTCAACGATTATGTCCCTTGAATCTCCTGGCTGCAAAAGGCCTGTTGAAAGGCACAGCTTCCTCACAAGCTCCCTGTGGTCAAGGTTCAATGGTTTCTCATACTTCCTCAGGGTTATCTCAGCCAGTGGCGTATCCTTTGATATTGTCTTGTTCTTCATTCGTTCTAGTTTGACCACCTCGTTTAAATACCTCACATTACATTGTCCAGTGTCCAGTGTTGGGTGTTAAAGGCCTTTATAGCCCGTATGCCCATCAGAATCCTGCAGATTAGAATGTCTAGTGCAAGACTAAAACATTCGATAAAAACCCACTGGCGCTGTACTTTGCGAGGAGATTAGGGATTTCCAGCAAAATATTTATAAAGGTTTTGGATTTGTTGCATTGCAATATGCACAAAGAGGTGTGAATATGGTGGATGCATCCTACTTTTACAGCCTTGTGAGCTTTATTGTGCTCTCTGTTGTTATTGTTCTTGTATATGTTTTCCTGTCATTGTACATGAAGAATATGTTCTACCATCTGAAGAAACTCATTGACACAACAGACACTCAGCTGAAGAGGATAGAAGGCAAGATAGACAGTCTGCCTGCAAAGAAAAAGTAGAATCACAAGATTTTTATAATTCTCTTTCTATGTTACTATCATGCCGGAAATAAAGAAGAAGATAGGAAGATTCAGGGAATTGCTTGAGGAAATAGAGAAGAAAGGCATTGACATATCCAAGAAAACAGACACTGCAAAGAGCTTCTATGATTTCAAGGAAAGAAAGCAGGGCTATTACACGAGCTCAGTCGAGGGCATCTTCAATGATCTCAAGAAAGAAGTCCAGGATATTGCCTCGCAGTGCAGGGGGCAGGATGCTGCTGTTGAGCTCCTCATCCTGTGGAAGGAGATAGAGAAGAACAAGTCAGACCCTAAGAAGACAAGAGAGCTGCTCGCAGGCCTTGAGCAGAAGGCATCAAAGATATCTCTTCCAAAGAAAGCCTTTGAGTCAATATCTGTGAAGGCGCCAAAGATTCCTGCAGAGATAAAGGATGATGTGGCAGCAGACCTTGATGAGATTGAGAAGTGCTTCAACAATGGGCTGTACAGGAGCGCGACAATACTCTGCGGAAGGGTTCTTGAGGCTGCACTGCACAGGAAGTATTATGAGGCAACTGGCCAGGACATCCTTGAGAAAAGCCCGGGCATAGGTCTTGGAAACCTTATCGCAAAGCTGAAGGAGAAGAATATAGAGATTGACCCTGCGCTCACACAGCAGATACATCTTATAAACAATGTGAGGATATTCTCAGTCCACAAGAAACAGGAAGCCTTCATGCCGTCAAAAGACCAGGCTCATGCGATAATACTTTACACTGTCGATGTCCTGAAGAAGATGTGGGGATGAAATTCCTTGCACTTGGAGATCTTAGTTATTGTGCTTTTTCTTCAAAGCCTCGCATGAGAATTATGTTTGTATTTGATTTACTTTTTTATAATGCACTTCCTTCCTAGCCTGGCCTGATTCGCTGCGGCTTGACGTGGCCAGGTTGGAAGCGGCGCCTTTATCAGGCAACAACAATGGCGCGCTGGGATGCTGAAAATTTTGAGGGTTCCTCAGGTTCAATCAAAACCTGATAAAATTTTCAGCAGACAGGGCAGGACTTTCGACTTTAGGCACTTCAGTTGCTGGGAGAAAGGCTGCCCGTGAGCGCCGCCATAATTGTTGTTGCCAGAATAGAACTAAATTAGAGTGATCTCGATCCTCTCCTTTCCTGCGCCGATGTTCTTTCTCTTCAGCTTGATCCTGCCGATCTCTTCCGCATTCTTCACATGCGTTCCGCCGCAGGGATATTTGACCTCTTTTCCGTCAATATCCATCTCCCAATATCTTCTGTTCTCGTCCTGCTCATCGCCGTAAGTCTTTATCTGGATGTCCTTCTCTGTTATCTTGTTGGCCTTTGCCTCAATCTCAGGCAGAAGCTCAGAAACCGGCGTGCCCATTGCAAAGTCAAGCCTTGCCTTGTCTATTGAGATGTTTGAGCCTATCAGTTTTGTTATGCCTGTCTTCTCTGAGAACAGATAGAAAACAACATGCGCAGCAGAGTGCAGCCTCATTATCTTAGATCTATAATCCCAATCAATCTCAACCTTTACCTTGTCGCCTTCATTGAACTCAGGCACTCTCTCAAGGATGTATGTTATCCCTTGGTCTGTTTTTACTGCCTCCTGGACATTTATCCCTCCGATCTTTCCCTGATCAGAGGCCTGGCCTCCTGAAAAAGCAAAGAGTATTGTCTGGTCAAGCTGGACTTCAGGGCCCATCCTGCCCATCACAGTCGCTTCGCATTCCTTAAGATATGGATCCTCCCAGAATAATCGTCTCATCTTCTCTTCTTCTTGCCTTTTGCTTCCATTGCAGCCATGCTCTTCTGCATATCTGTCTTTGCCTTCTTCTCATCTCTCTTCTTCTTTATGATCTTGCCGATCTCAGCGCCAAGCCCTGCTCCAGGGATCACATATGAAGCCAGCTCAGCCCCAAGGTCGAAAAGAGCGCCTTCTGGTATGAGCTCTCCAAGCTCTGTCTTGTACACCTTTCCCTTGGCCATCTCTCCTGTGAGAGCATCTACCTCAAGCACCCCTGTCTTGTTGTTCTTCGTGTTAGTGAACTCAAAAGCGTATATTGGCCTGAAATAGAGCACAACTTTCTTTATCTCGACAGTCTCGTGCAGGATCTTGTCTGCCTGGACTGGCTTGATGAGCTCCTTCAGGAAGCCTCTTATAAGATAGGCAGCCCTTATCTTGGCAGGGATGACAATATTGTTCTTTCCCATCAGGTCTTCTGTCTGCTTTATCTCCTTTGTCTTGAACTCAATATATTTGAGAAGCTCCTTTCCCCTGACTTTTCCCTCGACAGCATCTGTGATGAGCTTCTTTGTGTAGGTCTCAACACAGTGGTCCTCTGCCTCGAGGCTGCAGTATGGCTTTTCACCTGCTATATCAAAGCTCTTTCCTGCAATCTTGACAGATCTCACCTGAGGTTCAACAGAGAAACCATAACGATTGGCCCTGAGATACTCAATATAGCTCTCCCCTATGATGTGCCACAAAGGCTCATACCTCTTCTCTGAATGTGTAAGCGTGATGTTCTCAGCCTTGTCAAACACGCTGAGCATGCCAAAGGCCTTTTTCTTGTTCTCCTCAGCAAGCTCCTTTGACTTCTCTTCATCATAAACATCAAGAAATACCTGTATGTTCTGCTTTTTGACGTCCAGTTTCAGCTCAACCATGATATTTTGAGATAGGGGGGATTTATAAATTTTATGCTGGCCTGCTCCAGTATAGGTTACATATAAAGAGTATGATCTCTGTGGTTTCATTTGTGGGTTTAGAGAAAGATTTATAAAGGAAACATATTTTACATCAACTTCCACTATAAGGTATTCAGTCATAAGAGGTGATTTAGTGGCAGAAAAGTTAAGGCCCCTGTTGTATTTAATGATCATGATTCTAAGTTCTGGCCTTGTGATAGCTGCTTATACTGTTACCCTATGGACTCCTGCAGACAACAGCTTTGTCACAGGGAGCCAGTATCTTGTCAACGTGACTATAGATAGCGGTATTCCGCCAGATGGTTATTCAAACATCACAAACCTGACTGTCTGGGCTAATAGCACAATCGTATGTCAAAATCTTACAATAGGGCCTGCAAATAATCATTTCAACGCTACAAATTACACCTGTGTATGGGATACAACTGCAACACCTGAAGGTATTTATTTTGTCACAGCAAACGTAACAAACAGCTCTGATGCACCAGATAACATGTACAATGACACTTCCCAGACAGTGTATGTTGACAACACTGTTCCTTTCCTGTTCCTCCTGTATCCGCTTAATAACACAAATTATACTTTAGCAAACATAAACTTCACATGGATAGTGAATGACACTGTGGATATAAACACAACATGCAATCTGACAATCGATAGTTCTGTGAACACAACTGGAATCAATGTTGAGAATGTCACACCATACAATTTGTCAAGGGATATAGGGGATGGAAACCACAACTGGAGCGTCAGCTGCATTGACAATGCATCGCTGACAAATACAAGCCTGATATTCCAGTTCAATCTGGATAATAGGTCTCCTTTCTGGGCGAATAATGTCACTAATGTATCCAGCGGTTCTGCGTTCAATGCGACCACAGGCTACCAGTTCAATGTGACATGGAACGATACAGGAACGACTGTAGCTCGTGTCCTTATTGAGCATAATTTCACAGGCACTGCAGCAAATTATTCAGTAAAAAATGTTTCAGGTGTGTATTATTATAATTGGGATGGCCCCATAGCTGCTGGAACATATTACTGGCAGCAGATTGCAAATGACACTAATAACAACACAAACACGACACCAGTCCTGGAGTACATTGTAGCGCAGGCAAGCACAAACACCACTCTGCTTCTCAACGGCTCTGCAGCAAATCTCACAGTTGCATTCAGGGACGGCTTCAATGTAACAGGATTGACAGATGTTATCAATGTCACATTGTATAGGAACGGAACAATTGTGAATGCTTCCACAAGCACTGTTGCTTACTATAATGATTCTACTCTTGTCCCAGGCCATTATAATTTCACTGCTGTCAATTTTGGTGATGCCAATTATTCTGGAAGCGATGATACTTGGTGGCTCAATATAACAAGGAAGAACTCAACAGTGCTGCTGCTGCTTAATGGCACAAACTCAAACCTCACAATCAACATTTCAGAATGGGTCAATATAACTGGAGTAACAGTTGCAGGAGAAGGCAATTTGTCATTATATGAGAACGGAACACTGATCAATGAGAACAGCACACCGCTGGAATATTCCAAGCAATATGGAAATCTAGGCCTGGTCAACCTCACGATAGTGCACAACCAGACTCAAAATTATACAGAGGATTCTGAGACATGGTTCCTCAATGTTACAGATACAATACCTCCAACACCTTCTAATCCAACAGAATTTCCCACAGATCCTGCCAATTACAGTTTCGGCCAGTTTTTCCAGTTCAATGTGACATGGACTGACAATGTTGAGGTCTATAATGTGACAATAGAACACAATTTCACAGGAGCAATGGCAAATTACACCACCTCAGGCAACCAAAGCAATGTTTATTTCTACAATATAACAAATATTGGTGCAGGAACATATGCCTGGCGTATGTCATCCAATGATACTCTGGGCAATAGAAATGCAACTGAACAGTACAGCTACACAGTCAACCAGAATGCCACTAATACAAGCTTATACCTGAATGGCAGCCAGGCAAACCTCTCAGTAACCTTTGGAAATGGCTTCAATGTGACAGGAGTCACAACAGCAGTCAATGTAACTTTATATAGGAACGGAACAATTGTGAATGCCTCCACAAGCACTATGGCATTCTACAATGATTCTACACTTGTCCCAGGCCATTATAATTTCACTGCTGTCAACCCAGGAACAGACAATTATACAAGCACATCAGCAACATGGTGGCTGACTGTTGCACAGGCAGCAAGCAACGTTACTTTATACCTGAATGGCAGCCAGGCAAACCTCTCAGTGACCTTTGGTAATGGCTTCAATGTAACTGGCGTAGCAAACATGATTAATGTCACCCTTTACAGGAATGGCACTGTTGTGAATGCTTCCACAAGCACTGTTGCTTTCTATAATGACTCAACTCTTGCTGTAGGACATTATAATTTCACTGCTGTGAATCCTGGAAATTCCAGTTACTCTAGTTCATCAGAGACATGGTGGCTGACTGTTGCACAGGCAACAAGCAGTGCTGATCTATACTTGGACGGCAGCCAGGCTAATCTCACAGTCACATTCGGTGATGGCTTCAATGCTACAGGAGTCACGAACATAATCAACGTAACCTTATACAGGAATGGAACTATAGTGAATGCTTCAACAAGCACAATTGCTTTCTATAATGATTCTACACTTGCTGTAGGCCATTATAATTTCACTGCTGTGAATCCAGGAAATTCCAGTTACTCTAGTTCGTCAGAGACATGGTGGCTGACTGTTACAAAGGCAGCAAGCAATGTTACATTATACCTGAACGGAAATGCAGCAGATCTTTCAGTAACAACAAGCACTGCTATCAATATGACTGGTGTTGCCAACATGATCAATGTAACATTGTACTTTGATGGTGGTGCTGTCAATAGTTCAACAAGCACCATAGCATATTACACAAATTCTACTGCTGTAGCAGGAACTTATAATATAACAGCAGTCAATCCTGGCAATTCCAGCTATAGCTCAAGCAGCCAGACAAGGACGCTCACCATCACTGCTGCCGCAGCTGCAGCTGCTGCTGAGGATGACGATGATGATAATGGAGGAGGCAGTGGAGGCATCCTTTATCTGCCTGATACATATGATTCGTTGTTCCAGAAGAAGACATGCAGCCATGTATGGGCAGATGAGATAAAGGAGGGTTCATTCTCCTGTAATGAAGAAGGCTTTGCTCTAGATGAGGTCAGCGTAAGATTATGGTCAGAGAAAGAAGGCTTTGAGATTAATGTCAAGACAATAGAGAAGCCTCTGATCCCATGCCTTGAAGAGGGTGCCTATCAGTATCTTGATATAACCAAAGAAGGTGCAGAAGACTCAGATGTGAGGTCTGTTGCCCTCACATTCAAGGTTGAAAGGTCATGGCTTGAAGAGAACAATTATGCAGAAGACAGCATTGTAATCATAAAATCTGATGGAGGCGATTGCGCTGAGATAACTCCAGAGGTTGTTGGCAGAGACAATGCCTTTGTATATTATCAGATCACAGTAAGTGACTTAAGCTACTTTGCTATACAGGTAAAGCCAAAGGCACAAGAGCAGCCTGTTGAAGAGGCTCCTGTGGAAGAAGTAGTGGAGGAAGTCCAGGAGGCTGAAGAAGTCCTGCCAGCTCCAGAAAAGGATTACACCAACACAATAATATGGATACTTGGAGTATTGGTCATAATAAGCATTGCAGGCATTATGATATACCGCCTTAAGAAGAAATGATTATAGCTTAATCTTTTTAGAATATATACTTTTTGATTTTACTTTATAAAAAAGACTAAACCTTCTCAAAACCCAGGAATATGCTCTTTCCTTTTACCTTCACTTCTTTCTTGCTTGCATAGTCTCTTGCAGGCTTGACTGACTTTATCTCAATCTCATCGGCTCCTACTTTCTCTTTTATCATGTCTTCCCATTTGCCAAGCATGCCTGCCAGCTCTTCGTCTACAGAGACAAAAAGCTCTATCCTGTCAGGCTTCTGCATGCCTGCCTCTTTCCTGAGCTGCTGGACATGCCTCATTATCTCCCTTGCAAAGCCTTCAGCCTCAAGCTCCCTGGTCCTCTCTGTATCAATGTAGATCTCGCCGTATCTGAACTCAGACTCTGCAATGTTCTTGGGAAGTGTCTTCTCAACAAGTAGATGGCTCTTTGTTATCCTGAATGTTTCATCATCAGCTCTTATATCATAATATCCCTGCTCATCTATCTTCCTGAGTATTGCCTCAGGAGGCATCATTGAGAACTGGGCTATTATCTTGGCAGAGTTCTCCCCGAATTCAGGCCCTATCTTCGCGTAATCGGCTTTTATCGCCCTCCTGATCCCTGGCATGTCTTTCTGCACTTCAAGATCCTTCACATTTGCCTGGGTCTTTATGATCTTGCCAAGGTCTTTTACAGCCTTGCTTGTCTCTTCATTGGTTGTTATGATGTATGCTTTCTTAAGAGGCCATCTGAGTCCAAGCTGAGATTTTTCTCTTGCAGCGAGTATTGACTGGATTGCCTGGCTTAATATCTCAAAGTCCCTTTCAAGGCCCTCATTGATCGTCTTTTTATCATACACTGGCCAGTCAAAATGATGTATGCTTTCCTGCTTCAGCCTGAATTCCTTCTTTAGGTTCTGGTATATTGCCTCTGTTATGAAAGGGGCTATCGGCGCAAAGATCTTTAATGTCTCCAGCAGCACCTTGCATATGACATGCATGACTGTCCCTTTCTCAAGGTCTGTTCCAAGAGAAACCTTGTCCCTGACAAGCTGGATGTAAGTCCTGCTCAGGCCAAGGAACAATTCCTCCACAACCCCAGGTATCCTGTCAAGCTCAAACCCTTCAAATCTCTCTGTCGCCTTCTTTATTGTTGAGTTAAGCTTTGAAAGGATGTATTTCTCCTCAACAGAAAGCTTTGGCTCTTTTGCCATGATTATGTTCTGCCTCTTCATATCAAGCAGGAAGTTCTGGAGATTCCAGAGCACCCCGAGATTCTTGTATTTTATCTTCACATCATCAAAATTATAGTTGAGGTCAAGGCCTGCGTTTGTTCCGCCTATTGAATAATACCTGAATGCATCTGCCCCGTACTTCCCGACAACCTCTTCAGGCAGTATGTAGTTGCCGAGGCTTTTTGACATCTTCCTTCCCTGGGCGTCATTCACAAACCCATGCATATACACAGCCCTGAAGCTGGGCTTCTGCATTGATATCATTGAAGCGACAAACAGGAGGTTGAACCATCCCCTTATCTGGTCCTTTCCCTCAAGTATGAAATCAGCAGGGAACATCTTCTCAAACAGCTCCTTTTTCTGCGGATAATCAAGGCATATCCAGGATGTGCAGCCGGCATCGACCCATACATCAAGGATGTCCGGAATCCTTTTCATCTGCTTTCCGCACTTGCTGCATTTTATAGTTATATCATCAATCCATGGTTTGTGGATGTCCTTCGGCAGCCTGCCTGCAAGCTTCTTAAGCTCCTTCCTGTCTCCCACAACAACATAATTGCCGCATCCTTTCTCCCCTGACTCCTCAGAGCCGCACTTCCATACAGGCAAAGGAGTTCCCCAGAACCTCTGCTTTGTGATTGAGTTGTCCCTCAGATTGTCAAGCCATGAATGGAACTGCCTTGAGCCAGCCCAGTCAGGGACCCATTTTATGTCCTTGTTGAGCTCCTTCATGTTCTCTGTGAGGTCCTCTATCTTGAAGAACCACTGCTTTGTTGTCTTGAACACAACAGGATTGTGGCATCTCCAGCAGTGCGCATAATCATGATCAACAGGCGTCGTGGCAATCAGGCTTCCTTTCTCCTCCATTGCCTCTATGAACTTTGCATCGTCTTTCTTTGCAACAAGCCCACTGAATCTTCCCATGC
>DATDWE010000062.1:0-12271 GCA_035289765.1 Candidatus Nanoarchaeia archaeon | reverse complement strand
TTATGCTTTCCTGAGCTTAGAAGATCGACAAAACCTATCTCATCCAATGTTGTTGAAGAGCCGTTCATTACTTCTGCTCCTGCTGGAATGATCTCTTTTAGTTTGTTTAATGCAGCTTCCCTGTTCTCAACCAGTATAACGTTTACGCCTCTTGATTTTATGGCTTTGATTGTATCCTTGATTGTCTCCTCTTCCGGCATTCTTGACCATTTTTCCTTATCCATCCTTATGCACCTTTTTAAGCATGGTTAATAATATGAGGCATATAAACTTTTCCCTTGAGAGTATAATGCGGGGGAAGGGACATCCGCAAGACATCATTTCTGACATCTCATTTCGAACCCCCGAAGGCACTAAGCCACTAGCTTGCTCAGCTGAGCAAAGAGCCCTTTCCCTTGAGGCTAGCCCATTTGACCGCTCTGGAACCCCCGCAACGGTTTCGTCCGTTGACACCGAAATTAGTGTGGGGCACTCGCTCTGCTCGGCCCCACTCCATGCGCTTCAACAGTCGAACAACTAAGAAATTAGGTAAATTCTTTAAAAATATTGCGCTAGAAATGCTCAGCCGAGGCCTGTGAGCTTGCCCTCAATGTCCTTCAGCTGCTTCTCAAGCTCAGCCACTTCCCTGGGCTTTTTTGCCTCTTCTTCCTCGATAGCCTTCTTCTTTGGCCTTTGCGCTTTCTTTGCTTCTTTCTGCTTTGCAGGCTCGGGCATCCTGACAGTGACAGAAGGAAGGCTGTTTCTTGCCTGGTTGAGCAGGGTGTTTATCTCCTTTATTATGTTCTTCAATACAGACATCTCTCTCAATTTCTGGAACCTTATCTTCTTCAGGTCCTCATATTTCTGGAGACCTCTCAGTAAATCTCTTGATGCCTCGAGAACAGACCTTCTGCAGTCTACTGGATTGGGTATCTCAACATAAAATACTTCCTTCTCTCTCATCTAATCACTCCCTTGCAGCAAGAAGATTTGAATCGACAACTGACATCTTCTTCTCCACTTCATCCAGCTCCTTTGACCAGAGATCGATCTCTGCCTCCTCTTCCTGCTTTAGCTGGTTTATCCTTGATATTGCCTCTTTTGCCTCAGCGATCTTCCCCTTGATTATGTTCAGGGTGTCGCTTATGTCATTGAACTCTTCAAGCCTTATGAAGATTGGTTTTTCTGCCATTATATCACCTTTTTTATTTTTCAAATAGCGTCTTGTCAACATAGACGAGCTTTCTTTGTATTGACTCTACAGCTCCGTGCCATACATCAATATCAGCATCCTGCTTGTCCTTTATCTCTGTCATATCAGCAAACACAGTTTCCATGTTCTTCAGATTGTCCTTGATGCTGTTCAGCCCTGTTTTTATGTTCATGAACTTGTCAGCCCTCATGAACACAGGCCCCTTTACTTTTGGGATCTCTCTCAGCTCAACTGGCTCTTCAATGCCTTCAGGTATCATGAATCTTGGAGTCTTTGGTATCGCCCCTATTTCAGGAAGCTCTTCAGGAACCTCAACAGGAACTTTCTTGATCTTTAGCCTGGGAATCTTTGCCGGCCTTTCTTTCTCTGATTCAATAGCCTGGCTTATCTCTGCTTTCTCCTCTGTTGTTGGAAGCTTGAATTTAGGCATCTCAATATCAGGAAGCTCAAACTCTTCCTTTGCTGGAATCCCGAAGTCATCGACCTGTCTTGGAGCTGTTATTGATTCAGAAGAAGGTCTTTCCTGCATTTGCTCCATGCCTGTAAAGGCTGGTCTGGGAGAAGGGGTTGGCTGTGCTGCAGGCATTATCCCACCCATAGGCACTCTTGGTGCAGGGATATCAATCTTGAATGCTGCAGGACTTGGAGGGACAGGAATATTTCCCTCTGGCTTTTTCTTTGTCAAGAAACTGAATAGGCCCATAAATCTACCTCTTTTTGATATATGACGATATACACCCCACTGAGAGATAAGAAATATATATAGTATTAAAAGCTTTGTGAGTATTTTATAGAAGTGAAACAATATATCAAACCCATGGGTCAGGGCCGCCAATGCAGAAAGTGCAGAGCTTTTCAGGGCTTATGCCGCAGTCTGCAAATGCGCGATGCATTCCAGGAACAGAAAGATAACGAACATCTATTCCTGCCTCCTGGCTGATCTGCTCAAGTGTCCTTCCTCTTGCTATGTAATTGTCATCCCTTGTCATGTCAACTCCCCCTCCCTTGCAGAATCTTGGTTGGCCGTCATCTCCATTGATTCCTATTGGAGGCGTATAATTAAGATGGACTGCACTTATACCTGCTTCCTTTAGCAAAAACACTTCTCTCTTGATGTTGTTTGCCCTTACTGTGCTGTCATCAATCACTATTCCTTTCTTTCCGTGCAGCCTTTCTGCTACTTCTGGATTAAGATGGACATTCTCATCAATTGACTCCCTTCTCTCTTCTGAAGTGGATCCCTGGAATGATCTCTGGCTCCTCATCTTGTAGAAAAGATGCTCTAATGGAAGGTCCAAAATCTCTGAATATCTCTCAGCAGCAGCCTCAGGACATCTTGGGAAATAGGTTACGAAATCAGCATCAATTGGATGCTCCTCAGCAAGAATCTCTCCCAGGCGGTTCCTGATGTTCAGCACAGGCACTCCGTTCAATATGGTCTCGACATCCACAAGATAGTTGTACTCAAAAAAGCAGTAGTTCAGTTTTGGCTCAACAATCACTTTCCTGGTATATGTTCCGTCAGGATGCATGTAATAGATTGCTCCAGGCAGCAGATCCTGTTTGAAGACTCCTCCATTTTTCTTCAGGGCAATGTCCTCTGAAACAACGCAGTACTTTCCGTCTTTCCAGCCTAGGACACCTGGTTTCATCCCTGTCCTGTCTCTCATGATTATTATGTCTCTGCTGTTTTTCTGCGCTATTGCTGATATGAAGGACCCCTTTACTGTCCTCATGATCTCTCCTTCTTTCATATGATAATGCAGCAGGTGGAGCATGGCCTCTGAATCGCATCCTGTTTTGCAGGAATGCCTGTCAACTTTGCTGAGTGATTCGTCCAGCAGTGTGCCGTTATGTATTATGGCGGCCTCGCAATCCCTGAAGATGAGATGATTGCCCATTTTGTAGACTGTGCCACCTATCACATGAGGGTGGGCATCCTGGAGTATCATGTCCTTCCTTCCATGCGTTGCATACCTTACATGATACATGTAGGTATGGTATTTGGGACTCTGAAGAATCTTGTGGAGATCCTTCAGATCAAATCTGCTTACTGTCCCGCTCCATTTTATGACGTCTATAATTCCGTCTCCGACTGCAGCAATGCCTGCTGCTTCACGGCCTCTGTGCTGCAATGAATTTATAAAAGAATGAGCATCGTGCAGTGTATGAGCTACAGCAATACCGCAATTATGGTTCACTTTCTCAACCATTGATCCCCCAATATACGGACAAACAACCACCCTTATTAAGAATTACCATAATAGAAAGAAACAATTGCAAAATATAACATAAACCACAACAATCTTTAAATAAACAGAGTGGTTGACAACGTCAAGTGACTAAAGAAAGGTGATTCCACAGGGGCAACCCTTTTTCTCCAAAAGCCTTATAACTGCAGAATCTCTGATTTATAGGCTGTATTACAACAATGCTTAAATATCAGTCTTGACTTCTTGTTTTTTTTAATATGCTTGATAATAATAAACTAAGAGAGATTCTATCTGCTGATTCGTCCATATGGTTTGGGAACGGCATTATACTGAGTGTTTCTGACATTTCTGAGGTGATAGAGAAAGATCCTTCCTGTAAAGGCAAGGCATTTCCGATAAAAGAGATACTGCATTCTGTCAGTGGCCATAGGTCGTCTGTGAATGGAGCAGAAAGGGAATTCATAGACGGGTATGTTGATAAGGCTGCTAACATGATTGCTGCAAAGGCGCCATCAGAGCCTTATGGGGTTGTCGAAGTAATCTCTGATGAAGGATGGATGGCAGATTATGCGATTGCAAGGCTTGCTTTGATTATGAAAAGTATTAAAACAGCTTTTTAATTGAATGGAAACGGAATTAGTGCCTTGTCTGTCCACCAAGAAGAAATTATGAGAGATATAACAATAGGAAATTTTTCTTACAATCCTGCTGAATTCGGAGTTTTATGCTTCCCTGATGAAAGTGTAATTGCATTAAGATTGTCAAAAGAAAGTAAGAGATATTCTATTGGCCTCAAAGAATTGTTTGAAACCCGTTTTCCAGGGCCAGACAAGATATGCCCCCACAGCCAAGGATGTGTGCATGAAGTAGAAAGTTTAGGATCAGTATGTTATGGTGGCTCTTTCAAAGGATGTGATGTGTACTTAGGTACAATAGATGATGGTAAATGAGCTTTTTCTATCGCTAAATTTATAAAAATACCCATCATTGTTATAGCATATGAAGCTCGCAAAGCACTGGGATGTCAAGGATGAGAAAAAACAGATAATCCAGTGCCATCTTTGCCCCCACAACTGCATCCTTGCAGACCAGAAGATCGGCATATGCAGGGTAAGGCAGAACATCAAGGGAAAGCTTTACTCTCTTGTATATGCCAAGCCCGTATCCACGCATGTTGATCCTATTGAAAAAAAGCCTTTGTTCCATTTCCTGCCAGGAACTGAGTCCTATTCTATGGGAACTGTCGGCTGCAATCTAAGGTGCAGCCACTGCCAGAACTGGGAGATAAGCCAGACTGGGCCAGCTGATTTTCCTGCTCCTGAGGTAAAGCCAGAGCAGATTGTGAAGATGGCAAAGGATTCGGGATGCCCGAGCATCTCCTACACTTATACTGAGCCGACCATATTCTATGAGTATGTGCTTGAGACCGCGATACTTGCGCATGATGAGGACATAAAGAACGTCATGGTCACGAACGGCTTCATAAACGAGAAGCCTGTGCAGGAGCTGTACAGGTTCATTGATGCAGCAAATGTCGATCTCAAGGGATTCAATGAGGAATTTTACCTGAAGGAATGCGGCGCGAAGCTCCAGCCTGTGCTGAATGCATTGAAGGCGATAAAGAGGATGGGCACATGGATTGAGATAACAAATCTTATCATCCCGACAATGAATGACAGCATGGATGAGATAAAGAAGATGTGCGAATGGATGGTGGCAGAGCTTGGGCCAGAGACACCATTGCATGTCACAAGATTCTTTCCGATGTACAAGGTGCAGAAGCTTCCGCCAACGCCCCTTGAGACCCTCACCAAAGCAAGGGAAGTCGCATTGAAGGCAGGGCTGAAGTTTGTGTACATAGGAAATATACTGACAGAGAAGGGCGAGAACACTTACTGCCCAAAATGCAAGAAACTGCTTGTAGCAAGGTCTGGGTTCGGGATAGTGAGCAACAACATAAGAGGGGGCAAATGCAGCTATTGCAGGCACAATATCCCCGGAGTCTGGGGTTGACTAAATCTTTAAGCAAGACACCAAAAAGATTTAAATACTTATTCAGTTATGCGCAATTAAAGAGGTGTTTTATATGAAGATATTGCCGATGTTTATGATTTTGATTGCAAGTTTTCTGCTTCTGACCTCATGCAGCCCCAAGGAAAAAGAGGAAATTGCGCCTCAGGGCAGCCTGAACACTGTGACAATAAAGGACTTTGCATTTGGCCCTTCAACGCTGACAGTAGCGCAGGGAACAACAGTTATCTGGACAAATGATGATTCAGCTCCGCATACCATAGAATCAGGCTCATTCAAATCGAGCACCCTGAAAAAGGGGGAATCATACAGCTTCAAGTTTGACAGCAAAGGGGAATATGATTATATTTGCGGCATACATCCCACAATGCAGGGAAAGATAATAGTCGGATAAACAGGCCATAATATTCTGATAATCCTTTGTTCTTTTCGGATTCTTTGGAAATCTTCCTATTTTCGACGGAAAATCTCCGGTTTTTAGACAGAAACACTTATTAAAAGTTCTTGATTTATAATTTCCATGAAAATGATTATAATCTATATTATCATGCTAATGCTCGCAGTTGAGCTCTCTTCAGCAATTACAATAAATGAAATCATGTATAACCCTACAGGGGATGACAACAACAAAGAATTTATCGAGATATTCATGGATTCTCCGGAGAACCTCACTGCGTGGATAATTGCAGACTCAGCTTCAAATGACTCCCTCAATCTCCTCTATTATTCTGGCTCTGGCTATGCCATTATAGTTGAGGATGGCTTTGATTTTACTGGCATTAATGCATCAGTATATTCTGCTGGCGCAACCATAGGAAACAACCTCGATAACACAGCGGATTCTATCCTTTTGTATACGCCAGACTTCACCATGGTTGCGTCAGCCCAATACAATGGAACAATTGCAAATGGCAATGGGAAGTCAATGGAGCTTATTGGGGGGGCGTGGCTTGAGAGCGCTGAAACAGGAGGAACTCCTGGCAGGCAGAACACTGCTGCGCAAAGCATAGCCAATGAAAGCAATGGAACACAAGGAGATCAGACAATGTGCAATGTATCTTTTTCTGTGGCCACGGACAAGAACCTCTATAATAACAGCGAGAAAGTTGAGATAGGTTTCAGCATTGACCCTGAACCAGATGATTTCGCCATTGAATATTGGATTGAGGATCTTGCAGGAAACATTGCCAAGGCGAAGTACAACACAACAAACACAGGCCAGAAATCATGGACTCCCAGCATTGATGAGGAAGACAAGTCATTCTTTGTCAAGGCAAACCTTTATATGAATTGCAGCAGAGAAGAGATAATGCAGTATTCTGAAAAGCTGATAACAGTCAAAGGAAGCCCCAAACCTTCTCAATCTTCAATATCCATAAAAGAGGTGTATATTGGAGAGGATGAATCAATAGAATTCGGCAAGCCATTAAGAGTGAGGCTTGACATCTATAAAGGAGATGAGGCATCAAGCACAGTCGAGGCGTGGATTGAGGATCTTGACAGCAGCGACAAGATAAGCGAGATCTCAAAGCTTACACTGTATGACAAATTCAGGGAATATGACCTCACCCTTCCTGTCCAGATAAAGAACAACTGCAACAGGAAGTATTCTGACGGAAGCTATACTCTTATTGCAGAAGGATTTAACATGACCCAGAAGAGGGAAGTCAGGGTTGAGGGAATAGTATCATCAATGTGTCCTGAAACAGCTGAGACTTCTGAAACAGAGAATCAGAAGATATCCTATGATATCATTGCATCTAATGAAAGCATAATCTCTGGAGAAGCATTCACAACAGAGATAAGCATAAGCAACGATGGAGAACAGCATGAGTTTGCCCTGTGGAGCTATGTGTACAGAGGAAGCAAATCCTACTCTGGAGAAAGAGAAGGGAATGAGGTAACAATAGATCTTGGCCCTTATGAGGCAAGAACAGTGGAGCTGAACAACACTGTTGAAGATGCAGAGCCAGGGGATTACAAGCTCAAAGTGAAGATACAGAAGGATGGTCAGAAGACAACAAGCGATATCACAAGGGATGTTGTGGTGTCAGCCCCAGCTATCCAAGAGGACAATGGCATTGATCCTGGTGTGATTGCCCTTGTCAGCCTCAATAGCTCCAATAACAGCTCAGGCAGCAGCACAAACTCCTCAGGGAAAGATGGAAAAGAAGTCACAGGCAATATTGTTTATGTGTCTGCATCAAGGAAGTCAAAGGGCATGGCGCCATATTTCATAATCGCTTCTATTGCCATAATAACAACGATACTTATTATAAAGTATAAATGGAGGAACACAAAGGGCAAAACCACCCAAAAGCTTTAAAAATACACCTTTTATTCTTTTGCGCATGGCAAAAAAAGCTCTGGATAAGAAGACGCAGGATTTGGTCTCTGATAAATTGGAAAGGGGATATATAAGAGCAAGGGCAATAATTGAGATGATGGGAGCTCCAAAGGAGCATCTCACAAAGACCCTCAAGGGATATATTGAAAATCTCAAGCAAAATAAGAACATACTGGTCATTGAGGAGCATTATGCGAAGCCAAAGAAGCAGGAAAAGCTTTTCACAACATTTGCAGAGCTTGAGTTCCTTGCAAAGGATGCCTCAGAGCTGGCATTCTTCTGCTTTGATTACATGCCCTCATCCATTGAAATAATAGAGCCTGAGAAATTCATCTATAATGCCCCTGATTTCGCTGCTTTTTTCAATGACATGCAGGCAAGGCTGCACAGGCTTGACACCTATATAAAGACTCTCAAGGCAACATCAAAGAACCTTGAGAGGAATGCAGGCCTTCTTCTGAGAAACAACATAATGATTGTCCTGAAGTATGAGAAGGATGTTGGGATTGAGGATCTGTCAAAAAAGACAGGCATTCCTACCCAGCAGCTGAGCCCGTTTTTAGAAAAATTAATAAGAGAGGGTTGGATTAAAAGAACAAAGGACAAGTACAGCCTGAAGAAGTAGCATGGAAGAGCTAAAAGAGGGAAGGGACCTGAAAAAAGAGGTTGAGGCAATACTCTTCGCAGCAGGAAGAAAGGTGGATCTGGAGGAGATTGCGGCTTTATGCAGGGAAAATGACCTGAAGAGGATAGATGGTGCCCTGCAGGAGCTGAAAAAGGATTATAATTCATCTGATTCTCCTATGTTTCTTATACAGGAAGGCAGCGGCTGGAAGATGACGGTCAAGGAGAGATATCTCGGCCTTGTGAAGGATGTTGCGCCACACACTGAGCTCAACAAGGCGCTGCTTGAGACTCTCGCGATAGTGGCCTGGAAGCAGCCAGTGATGCAGGCTGATGTTATAAGGGTGAGGGGAAGCTCTGCCTATGAGCACATAAGAGAGCTTGTTGAGATGGGCTTCATAACAAAAGTAAAGCACGGCAGAAGCTATGTGCTCAAGCCTTCTACAAGATTCTTTGATTATTTTGACCTGCCGAGCAAGGAGGCAGTGAAAGAGGTCTTCAAGGATGTTGAGATTGCTGATGCTGATAAAAGGAAGGGGCTTGACGAGAAGCCTAGAGAACAGCAGCAGAGGATAGGTGATGAAAGCGGGAAGAAAGTGGGTCAGCTGGAAGTGTACAAGAGTCCAAAGGGAAAAGAGCAAGGGATAGGCAAAGCAGAAGAGGAGATGGAAACTGAGAAGCTTGGGAAGCTTGAGGTCTTTGAAGAGCGGGCAGCAAAAGGAGAGGAGGAAGACGGGGAAGAAATAGAAGAAGAGGCTGCTGCTGAAGATTTAGAAGAGGGTAAGACCAAAAAGATTGTTGAAGAGCTGATGGAAGAGGAGAAAGATGAAGAAGGTGAGAGCAGGGACGAATCAGAAGATAAGGAAGAAAGGAGAGTCTCCAGAGAGCTGGAGGAATTTGCAGGAATAGGTGAAGAGGAGAAAGAAGGGAAGAAGACAGAAGATGATGGTTCAGAGGAACCAGAAGAAAAAGAGGAATGAAAATGCTAATTCTTCAGTGTCCACAGTGCAAACATAATATGAAGTATCAGGGCAGGACATCGGTTCTTGGAGGAAAAAGGAAGCAATGCGTTTACTGCGGAAAAAGCTTTGCTGTGAAGAGCAACATAATAAGCAAAACAAGCTGATATACTGCGCCAGGCATCATTATTCTAACCCCTAAAACCTTTGAATTCTGGACTTATAGGCCTTTATGGGCCATTATACAAACAAAAGATTTATAAAGAAATGTGATTATTTTAGATGCATGGCAGAGCACGAAAAAGCAGCAGACAATCCAGGAAATCAGGAAAAAATAGTCCCTCAGGTAATAGAGGAGGAGATGGAAAGGTCTTACCTGGATTATGCAATGTCAGTCATTGTAGGCAGGGCTCTTCCTGATGTAAGGGATGGGCTGAAGCCGGTCCATAGAAGGATTCTTTTTGCAATGAATGATATGGGCATGGTGCATACCAAGCCCTTCAAGAAATGCGCAAGGATAGTGGGAGAGGTGCTTGGTAAATACCATCCGCATGGAGACATAGCTGTGTATGATGCTCTTGTGAGGATGGCCCAGAATTTCTCAATGAGATATCCGCTGATAGAAGGCCAGGGAAACTTCGGAAGCATTGACGGCGATTCAGCAGCTGCGATGAGGTACACAGAGTGCAGGCTGGCCAGGATAGCAGATGAGATGCTCCTTGATATTGACAAGGAGACAGTTGAATTCGCCCCTAATTTCGACGGAAGCCTGAAGGAGCCTCTTGTCCTTCCTGCAAAGCTTCCTAACCTCCTGGTAAACGGCTCTTCAGGCATAGCAGTAGGAATGGCCACAAACATACCTCCGCACAACCTGAAAGAGATTGCTGAAGGCATAATCTCCCTTGTTGATAATCCTGAGGTAACAGTTGAAGAGCTCTTCAAGATAATAAAAGGCCCTGATTTCCCGACAGGAGGCATAATCTCCGGAACAAACGGAATAAAGGAGTGCTATCTGACCGGAAGGGGAAGGATAATTGTAAAGGCAAAGGCAGAGATAGAGAAGCATGGCGAGAGGGAAAGGATAATTGTCACAGAGATACCATACCAGGTCAACAAGTCCCTTCTTATTGAAGAGATGGCAGAGTGCGTCAAGGACAAGAGGATAAAGGGCATCAGTGATATAAGGGATGAGTCAGCAAGAGAGGGGATAAGGGTAGTGATTGAGATAAAAAGAGACACTCCTGCCAATGTTGTCCTGAACCAGATCTACAAGCACACAAGGATGACTACAACTTTCGGAGCAATAATGCTGGCTCTTGTGAACAATGAGCCAAAGACACTCAACCTTAAAGAGATCCTTGGAGAGCATCTTCAGCACAGGAGGATCATAGTAAGGAAGAGGACCGAATTTGACCTGAAGAAAGCGCAGGAAAGGGCCCATATCCTTGAAGGGCTTATTGTCGCAATAAACAATATTGACGAGATTGTAAAGAGAATCAAGGCATCAAAGAATGTTGATGAAGCAAGAAACATGCTCATAGGCAATTACAAGCTCAGTGATGCGCAGGCAAGGGCAATACTTGACATGAAGCTCCAGAAGCTCTCTTCTTTGGAGCAGGAAAAGATAAGAAAGGAGCACAAGGACCTCCTGCAGCTCATCCAGGAGCTGAAATCAATACTTGCGTCAGAGCAGAAGATTCTTGACATAATCAAGAAAGAGCTTAAAGAGCTGAGCGAGAAATTCGGCAATGAAAGAAAGACAAAGATAGAGTTTGTCGAGGAGGAAGAGCTTGTCATAGAGGACCTGATAAAAGAGGAGAGCGTTGTTGTAACAATCAGCCATGCAGGATATGTCAAGAGGATCCCAGCAGACACATACAGGGCCCAGCAGAGGGGCGGCAAGGGAGTTATTGGAGCAGGCACAAGGGATGAGGATTTCATAGAGCGCCTCTTTATTGCATCCACGCATTCGTACATCCTATTCTTCACAAATAAAGGCAATGTGCACTGGCTTAAGGTGTACAGGATACCGGAAGCCTCGCGGCAGGCAAAGGGAACAGCTGTTGTGAACCTGCTGCAGATCGACAAGGATGAGAAGATAGCTGCTTTTGTAAGGGTTGATGAATTTGACGACAAGCATTACCTTGTGCTTGCCACAAAGAAAGGGACAATCAAGAAAACAAACCTCATTGAGTACTCAAGGCCAAGGCAGTCAGGAATAATAGCGATTGTCCTTGAGGAAGGGGACACTCTTGTCAATGCATTGCTCACTGACGGAGATAAGCAGATTGTCCTGGGCACAAAGAATGGCATGGCAATTAAATTCCATGAAAGCGATGCAAGGCCTATCGGAAGGACCTCAAAAGGAGTGAGGGGAATAATGCTCAAGGAAGAGGATGAGGTTGTTGGAATGGACCTTGCAAATGATGAGAAGGCCCTGCTTACAATCACAGAGAACGGATATGGCAAGAGGACTGGTTTTGTAGAATACAGGAGGATTGGCAGGGGCGGAGTAGGTGTGATAAACATACAGTGCACAGAAAGGAATGGCCAGGTTGCTGTCATAATGGCTGTTGAGGAAGAGGATGAAGTGATGCTCATAAGCAAGGACGGCATAATAATCAGAATGCCTGCCAAAGGCATATCAGTCATAGGAAGAAACACGCAGGGAGTGAGGCTCATGAAGCTAGAGGGAGGGGACAAGGTCATTTCAGCTGCCAAAGTGGTCAATGAGTAGGCATTTGATGATTTTATTGGCTAATAAGCGTTGAATCTTCTTTTTTGCGTCTTCTAACTATAAAAAAACAATTCTGAACTATTTAGATAGTTATCAGGCTCCATTTCGGTGTTTTGAGCTACTGTTCACTGAATAAAATAGATATTCAATATAAGTTATATATGCAAG
>DATDWE010000061.1:0-16062 GCA_035289765.1 Candidatus Nanoarchaeia archaeon | reverse complement strand
TATTGGTAGCTGGCAAGCAATTGAGCGCTCTGGTCTGTCCAGTAGTTGTAGTTCGGGTCAACCCTCAGGGTGAAGGCATCTATATCATTAGAATCTATCAGTTCGCTGAATGGAACCTGCTCACGAGGCTGCTCCTTGAGCCACTGGGCTATGGCCAGGCTGCCATAAACTCTTCGTAAATCCTTGTATTTAGGGTCTGTGTTGATCAAGGTCTCCACTTCAGCTGCCCTGTCATCCAATCCATCCTGCAGCTCATCACGCCATGCTGGTATTATCTCATTCTGCAACTCGAACAATAGATGAAGATAAGGATTATAAGCGCCCCTCATAAACCCCGTTAAGTATATAAATTATATAAAGATTTCTCTTTATCCTCATATAAGATGAAGCATGGCAGAATTGCCATAATTTATCCTGGATTCCAAGTTTCCTGCAATAAACCAGATAGTTATCTTCACTTCAATCCGCTATGCTTTCCTAAAGACTGCATATTATTTTATCTTCGCCCCGCCTGCTGGAATAACTTTTATTATCTCATCAAGATCAGCATCACCAAGCTTTGCTCTTATCCTCTTGGCTATCTCTGCTGTCCTCTCATTGCCCTGCACAACCTCTACATGTCTGCTGCAGTGCTTCTTCACTGCAGAAAGAGGCCCTCCCATCACCCTGCTGTCTTCCATGATGCCGACAGCGATGCTTATCCTTGAAGGAAGATAATTTGTCTTGCCCCTTATCATGAATGCGCCCTTGCCCATGTATTCTCCGGATTCAGCGGTCTTGCTCACCTGCTCAGGAGCCACCCAGAAGACATTTGTTGTCCCAAGGCCGAGCTTCCATGCCCTTGAATAAGTGCATGTGGCGTCAGCAACCTCTCTGAGCGTCTCCTCGCCGATGTCCTTTCCTGCGCTCTTCTTCTTGACCACAAAGAACGGCGAGCCTGCCATGTCTGTATGGAAGACCACATCCCCTTTCTCAGTGTGCTTCTTTATTATGATCTCGTTCGTGGTGGCATCCCTTCCTCCGATCACAAGGAAGCCTTCAGAGCTGAAGAACCACCTGAACTTCTCATACCACTCCTGCTTTCTCTTTGGCTTCTGCTTCTCTGCCTCTCTTTCCTGCCTCTTATCTTCAGCTTCCTTCACTCTTTTCTCTTCCTGGGCAAGCTTCTTCTTCAGCCTCCCGACAGCCTCTTCTGCGCCCTTTATCTTCTTCTTGGCCTTCTTGGCCTTCTCGAAACAGTCAGAAGCGTTCTCTTCAAGAGACTTTTTGAGATCAAGAGTTATTCTCATGAAGACCATAAAGAGATTGCCGCTTTTTAAAGCTTTTGATGATAATATCCGCCTTACCATATGCAGGCAACAACAATAAGAATATAGTTATTTATTAGAGCGGTGATGATTATGGCGGCGCTCACGGGCAGCCTTTCTCCGCGCAACTAAAGTATCTAAAGTCGAAAGTCCTGCCCTGTCAGCCAGAAATTTCTGCGGATTAGGAAAAACCAGAAGAATCCTTGAAATTTCTGTCTTCCCAGCGCGCCATCATCACCGCCCGCCCTTTACTGCTGCAAGGCACCACATTCACCCTCGCCACGTCGGGATTGCAGCGTGTCAGGCGAGGCTTGGAGGAAAATGCACAATAATTATTATTCACCTGAAGTGCAAGAATCATCCTCATGCGAGGCTTGGAAAAGAGTGCATTATAGTAAAGTAGATCATATGCAGATATTGTTCTCAGGCAGGCTAGGAAGAATTAGCACAATGACCAGATAAATCTTATCATGACTCTAATTTCCTGAACTGGCTGTAATGCCTGTAGAAATTGAATGAGAACAGCCACCATGCAGCAAGAGTCAGGTAGCCAAGGATATACTGCCCCTTTATAGTCCCTATAAGCCCTATCGTGGCTATGAATATGAACACTGAGAACCTCACATGTGGCAGCAGGAGAATCTCTGTTATCGTCGAATGGGGCCTTTCCTTCTGGTGTACAAGCTGCAGGAAAGACAACACTGCAGTGTACTGCATCCAGAATGCTATTGCGAATATCATGAACCATTTGCTGAGAAGGAGATTCCCGAATATGCCAAACACAACTATAAGGCTGATTATGCCAAAGACCAGCCTCTCGTTCATTGGTGGCGTGTATACTCTTCTTATAAACTCCATTTTATGCCTCAGAAATCAACTATCTTATTGGGATCGCATCTTATGCCCTTGTCTGTGATGCTCATCTCCATTGTCTTAAGAGGATGGCTTGTTCCCCTCATCTTCAGTATCTCAAAGGCTCTTTTCCTTATGCCTTTCTTCTTCGGAGTGTAAAGCCTTATGAGAGAATCCACCTCAAACTCAAGTGTTGTCGAGAATATCTCCTCGCTCACAGTCATCTGCTGCGCTGTCAGCACAGCTGTGCAGCCCCAGCTGTTTATCAGCTCAAACAATGACAAGGCTGCCTCTTTTCTTGTCAGCTCATCCTTGTAAAGCAGGGAAAAAGAGGTTATGGAATCTATCACGAGCCTCTTTGCCTTGGATCTTGAGATTATGTTCTCAATAGTGCCTCCACCCTCGATAAGCACCTTCTTGACCTGCTCTGGATTATACTGCAGAAAGATGAATTTTCCCTGCTTCTCATATTTTGCAAGGTCCCATCCAAACCCCAGGACATCAGAATACAACTTTTCCTTCCTCTCCTCAAAGGTGATATATACTGCTGTCTCCCCATTGTTTATTATCCCATTCACAAGAAACTGCACTGCAAATATTGTCTTTCCGGTTCCGGCGCCACCTATGATGAGGTTTATGCTCTTCTGCTTGAACCCTCCCTTGATAAGGCTGTCAAATCCTGCTATGTGTGTCGGCACTCTTGTCTCTTTCATATGAACCATCATCCTTTTTTTGAATAGTCCCTCTCAATAAGCGAGAAAGGCAGCTGATCTGTATGCACCTGCATCCCTTTATCTGTC
This sequence comes from Candidatus Nanoarchaeia archaeon, assembly GCA_035289765.1. Taxonomy (GTDB): domain Archaea; phylum Nanobdellota; class Nanobdellia; order Woesearchaeales; family UBA12501; genus WJJV01. The sequence goes on along the minus strand of DATDWE010000061.1, from coordinate 13,103 downwards.
AGGGATATTGGGAATATGTCAAGCAGGTGGCTCTGCCCTTTCATCTTTGACACATTGAGGGTCCTCTCAAAGTTTGATCCCTTCCTGATCATTGAAAGGTGTATGAGGCCCTCAAATAGAAACTCCTGCGCAGAGTACTTCATCTCGTCAATGTTGAGGGAAAGGCTTTCTGATGTCGCAAAGATTGTTGCGCCCATCTTCTTGGCATGCCGGAGAAACTCAAGTACCCCTTTCCTGAAGTCAATCTCGCTCTCATAATACACATACTCAAACAGCGTAAGAGAATCAAGGACAATCCTCTTGATATTTCTTTTTCTTATCTCATTGAGAGGGGACTCTATAGAGATTATCTTCTTTGTTGTTAAGTCCTGCTCATAGATGCTCAGCAAACCGTCTTCATATTTTTCAATGTCAAGCCCCACGCCTTTTGCGTAACTTCGCAGGGAGTCGGCACTCTCCTCGCAGCTTATATAAAGGCATGGCTCCTTGTTCTTCAATCCTTCATGCAGAAACTGCAGTGCTAGTATTGTCTTTCCTGTTCCAGGAGCGCCTGTGATAAGTACTGAAGAACCCTCATGCACACCTCCTTTGAACACATCATCAAGACCAGGAACTCCTGTCTTTATTTGCTTCATAAGAAGGTGATATTCCCTGTTATATAAAAATATTCCGATGAATCAGGCGCCTCCACCAAAATATTTATAAACAACCCTCCCGCTATCCAGTCCAATGGTCTTTAAAATAAAGGTCGAATACAAAAAGAAACTTAGCAAACTCAAGGAGTACGTTGTTCTTGCGACTGTTGATGCAGAGAGCTATCAGGAGGCAAATCTTGCCCTTGTGAAGCATCTGACACAGGGGGAGAAGATACCTGGAGTTTATGTGACGCTGAACAAGCCTTGCAAGACGATGGCTGGCCTTTTCAAGAGGTCAGGGATTGACACAAGGATGATATTATTCATTGATGCGGTGACAAAGACTGCCGGCGGAAAGCTTGAGAAATCAGACAACTGCCTCTATATCGGCAATCCGGAGAATCTGAGTGACATATCGATAGCTATGGACCAGGCAGTGATGGCCCTGCCTTCAAAAGAGAAATTTGTTTTCTTTGACTCGCTCAACACATTGCTGTTGTTCAACTCGCTCTCGACTGTGGCCAGGTTTGTACACTTCCTGGCGAGCAAGATGAGGGCATGGAGCGTCAAAGGCATAATAATCACGCTTGAGAAAAGGGCCCATAAAGAGCTTATTGATGAGCTCAACCAGTATTGCGATCTCAAGATTGACTTTTGAGCACATATAAAAGCCAATATAATTTCAGGTATGAAGAGGTGAGATGATGAATGAGACTTTGAAGATAATCTTTGCGACAGTTGCTATTCTTGCAGGCATAGCGTCAATAATAATAGTGTTAGGAAATGCTGAATATATCATCGCTTCGCTCTCGCTGACATTCGGTGTCCTTGCCATAATATGGACGCTGACAGCCCATGGCTCGCTTTCGCCAGGCTCATCCCTGAGAAGCTATACAGCTTATTTTCTCGCGTGCCTGGTGTTTGTGCTGATATATTCAGTATGGAATAATGCAATAACCATCTTCAATATAACCGGATATCTCTCCTATCTTGAGTATCTGTTTGTGACGATCGCCTATCTTCTGTTTGTATCAGCTGCATACAAGATATACAGCATCGGCAAAGAGTTCGGCTTTCAGAAGGAAGCCGGCAAGATAAAGATGGTGATGGAAAAGAAGAAGAACAGAAGATGACTGTCTCGCTTTTTTGCAGGTCTTGCCTGACATCCCTTGCTGCATGATTCTATATGCCAAAGACCCCGCCGAGCAGCATTGTCATGGCAAACCTTATGACAAAGAAGATGGCAACAGATAGGATTACCAGCGGGATTATGTATTTGGCTCCGTCTTTCTTCCTTCCTTTGCTTATGAGGCCAAGCACAAGGGAGCCTAGGATGCAGCTTGTGATGATGAATACCAGCGAGAATATCTTTATGAAATCTATGGAAATGCTGACAGAAGATAGGGAAAGAGGAATAGCGCCTCCTTTTGGGATGCTGATCTCAGAGAAAGTCTTGGACAATATCTCAACAACCATTGAAGAAAGGCTGAAAAGGAATGGAGCAGCAAACCCTATTGCGATGAATATGAAGATCTTGTACATGCCTATGCTTGCCCTTATCTTCTTATCCATTATCTCCTGGTCCCTCAGATCCTGCGCTGTCCTCTCAAGAAGCTGCGCAAGCTCACCCCCTGATTTTATGCCGCTGATTATGAGGTAGATTGTTTTCTCGAGCTTTTCTGACTTTATCCTGGAAGAGAGGTCCCTCAGCGCCATTGTTATGTCCTTTCCCATAGCTATCTCTTTGCCGACCCTGTCCAGCTCTTTCTTGAAGGGGCCGAATTCCGGCCTTGCTGCCATGAACAGTGCCTTCTCTATTGTGATGCCGGTTCTCAGGTTGCTCGCCATAAGCTGGAGAGCATCAGGCAGTATTGAGTCTGTGAATGAGCCTTTCTTCTCAGCAGAGAACACAAGGTACAGGTATATGAATGTCTGCATTGAGGCAAAAGATGCTGCAAGCACAATCCAGAAGCTGTAATTGAAGAAAAGCAGAAGATACACTGCTACAGCAGCTGAGAGCAGCAATGAGAATGTAAGCTGAAAACCAAGAAACCTGTTTATCTCAACATCTATGTTGGAGTATTCCAGAAGCTTTATTGTATCCTTCTTTATATTTCTTGGGAAAATCCTTGCAAAAAGCCTGTATATTGAAAACATTTTATCCCTCTTCTCAATCCAGATTGCCTTCACATCAAGACAACCCCTTGGGCCCTCAGATCAGATTGGGCCTTTTTGATGCAATCATGCTCATGAAAAAGAGCTGGAACAAAAAAACAACCCCATACATTCCCCAGAATAGGCCTTTCATGGCAGACTCATTCAGCGCCAGGAATGAACTCATCACAACAAAGAATGTCACTGCAAGAGCAGGGACGATAACGACTATGAGCATGTAGAACATGGTCAATGGGTTGAGCTTTGAACCATAAGCCTGGACGCTCACAAGCTGCTCCTCTGAGAGCGAATGGATTATCCTTGATATCACATTCCCAAGGTCTGCGCCGCTCTTCATGGCAGTGACTATCTGCCACATTGTCCTCTGGAAGTATATGGATGGGTTTTCGCTTGCAAGGTTCTCAAAGACATTCACCTGATGCATCCCTGCATTTATCTCCTTGACTGCCTTCCTGAACTGCTCTGACACACCCCCATAATCCTCATTTGAGATTGAGACAATGACATTATACAGCGGAATGCCTGAATTCAGCTGTATCTGCATTGTGCTCAGCGCCGACAGAAGGTGCCTTTCGATCCCCTTCACTTTCCTGTTCATTATGGCTCTTGGGTACATGATCTGCTGGAAAAAGACAAAGAGGGAGATTATGGCAGAGACGCCGAAAGCCACAAATAATGCATAACCAGCCTGGTATTTCAGAAATATCATTGAGGTTAGAATCATCAGGAACACGAACAGGACAACATCCGAGAATATCGCGGCTGCGACATAATTTCTTGCCCTGATGTTCATCTCAGCCTTCTTGAGCTCAAGCTCCACCTCAGGCATTGACTTGTTGATGAAATCAGAAAGCCAGTAGAACGCTGCTGCCCCTTTCTTTATGATGTTCCACGGCAGAAAACAATATGGGATGTTCATTTTTTAAGCATCTTCTCCTTGCTCACATTGTTCTTTATGGCGCCTACAACAAGCTCCCTGTTCAGATAATACCTGCTCATTATGCTGCCGACCTGGTCAATCTGCCTTAGGTTGTTCTTCACAAACCAGTCAAGGATGCTCTTCTTCACGAGCAGATTGCTGTTTATCTCTTTTTGCGTCAGTCCTGTATGCCTGCTGAGATCCTCAAAGAGCTTTAGGCTGCCTGCGTGCGGCACTATCCTGTCTGTTGAAGGCTTCCACCTGTAAAGGATATTGGTATTGACCCTGGCGTCGCTGCCCTCACCTTCGATGAGCAGCTCCCCTGCCTGGTAGACCCTCCTTATCCCTTTTCTCCTGTCCCTGAACATGACAACGCAAAGGTCAATTGACTCCAGCATGTTTTTAGGCACATCAATGGGAGGATTGACGAGCCTTGACACTGTCTCAGAGATGCTGTCAGCGTGCAGTGTCGCATACACAGAATGGCCTGTGTGCATTGCCTCAAAAAGCACCTCAGCCTCCATTTTCTTCCTGATCTCGCCCATTATTATCCTGTCAGGCCTCATCCTAAGGGAGTTTATGATGAGGTCCAGCATAGTTATCTCTCCCTTGCCTTCCTCTCCGGCTGGCCTTGTGACCATTGGGGTCCAGTAAAGATATTTTGGCAGCTGGAGCTCTCTTGTGTCTTCAATGGATATTATGGAATGGTTTGGAGGTATGAACGGAGCGCACACATTCAGGAAGCTTGTCTTGCCTGATCCTGTGCCGCCTGAAACTAGGATGTTCATCTCATATTCTATGGCAAGCCATATCAGAGACATGAGCTCAGAGCTTACTGTTTTGTTCTTCAGCAGGTCAGTCACTGTCCATGGGTCTCTTGCGAACTTCCTTATTGTGACTGTATTGCCTTTTGTGGTGATTGGATAAAGCACAACATTGACCCTGTCACCTGTGATAAGATGTGCGTCTAGGAGGGGTTTGAGGGCATTGACCTGCCTGCCCACCCTTCTTGCTATTATGTCTGAATAATTCTGAATCTCTGATTCAAATGGTATCTTCAGGTTTGTCTCAAGCCAGCCATAGCTCTTGTGATAGACCTTGATGTTCTCAAGAGAGGAATTTATCCTTATCTCCTCAAGATAAAGGTCTGAAAGGAGGAACTCTATATCCTTAAGGCCCATCATCTCATGCACAAGAGTGCCGACAAGATAGGTTTCTGTCCTGCTGTCCAGATTGGGCAGCTGCTTTTTCAGCAGCTCAAATGTCTTTGACCTGAGCCTGTCTTTGAGCTCTTTTATAACCTTGATATCAAGTATCTCCTGCACTGAGAAGGACATCTCGCTCACAAGCTCCCTCTTTATCTCATCCATAAGGGCGATTGTCGGCTTTGAGAACGCCGGCAAGACCAGAGCGTACTTCTTCACATTGTCCTTGTCTATGATTATATTTACGCTTACCTTCATCCCTTCGGACGTGACATCATAGCTGTCGACAATTTTGTATTCCATTATATCACGATTGCATCTTGTTATTTTGCATTATTGGTTTAAGCATTATCTGGTTTTGTATGCCCAATTTCTTTAAAGCATAAACTCTTAGGCATGATCCCTTTAAAGTGCAGTCTCTTTTATCGTTCCTGTCCATTTCTCATCAAACCTTCTCTCCAGGCACCTCTTCCCCTGCTCTGGCCTTCCCTTCTCTCTTCTCAGCCATCCCGATGCTCATCAGCTTTGTACTTGTGAAGGCAGGATAGTATATCCTTATAAGGCCATGCTCCTCAAGTATTCTGGCCCATTCTTCAGCGCGGTCTGCTGTTATATTCAGATGAGACGCTACCTGGTTTATTGATACGCTCCCCTTCTTCTCTACATAATCATACATTTCATCAAATGCTGTCTTTAAAGCCTCTTTTGAATAAGCCTTGTCCTCTTTCGGCAGTACTTTCTCTTTCTCAGGTGCAATAGCAGGCTTTTGGTATTCTGGCTGCACACCCATAACCTTGGTAATCTTTGGTGCCTTCCTGACAGCCTTGATTTTCCTGATTTTTGCAGCTCGTATTCCTGCTGCTTTTGCACGGCGCTCTTTCTTTGCCTTTGCTTTATGCGCCTTCCTGCCCATCTTACCTATGATTATCCTCTTCGGCTCTTTACTCTCTTCCTTCTGCACTGCTATTCTCTCCTCTGCCTTTGATTTGACCTTGACTTCTGCTGGCTTCCTCTCCTTGAGGCTCCTTTGCGTCAGCAGGTCATAGATAGAAAGGATGTGATGATAAGCGCTCAGTTTTTCAAGGTAAGTTGCTCTCTTGCAGAGAAGCCTGTAATCTGCAAGAAGATCTTTGTATATCTTCTCTGCTTCCTTTGGCTTGTTCTTTTCCAGCAGGCGGTTTATCTTTCTGAGCTCTCTGTTTATCCTTCTTTTCTCATAGTTTACTACAAATCTTTCAAACATTCAGCCACACCTTTTTTGATCACTTTTCCAGTCGTTCCCTGTTAATATTACCTATTCAAACTTATTCTTAATCCTTGCATCATTTATTAATAAACATGTGTCTTAATCTTAAGATAGTAAAAACCCTGAAATACTGCTTTACAGCTGATATTGATTGTGTTATCATCAAAGTCATATTAACCTTGCGCCCCCTGTCCTTCTCAGGTCAAATGCATCATATCTCAGGTCAATCACACTGCTTCCGAGCCATACCTCTTCTGGCGCATCCCTGAATTCAAGATAGCTGCCAAGGCCTGCAGAAAATGTGCTGTTATCATCCATGCGTATCCTGAAAACACTGCTCTCAAGAGTGATGGTTATCCTGTTCTGGGGGTTTGACTGGCTTGTCATGGTGATTGCTGCGCCGGCATCAAGGTCAATCATGCTGTCCTGGTCGCATCCTGATTCTTTCGGGCTTACAACATCTAGCTCATAGCTGAAATCTCCGGGGATATAGCTCCAGCTGCAGCTCACATTCTCTGAGACAGTTATTTCTGCCCTATATTTGGAGACAGCGCTGCCTGCATCAGCAGGGAAAGAGAGCAGAACCTCATTGTTTGTGTAATTGTGAATGTAGGCGACATTCTGAGGATATATGAAAAGAGGAAGCTGGGAGAAGAGCTCTCCAAGATCCATGCTCAGCCCTTTCTCTGCTGACTCAGAGAGATTCTTCAGCATGGCCAGGCTGGACTCAAGCTCTGAGATGCTGTTAGGGAAGGGCTCTTCTATTGCAATGGTCATATTATCAGGAGCTATGCTTATGTCGGAATAAGAGAAGAAGGCGTCACGCATGCTCTTCTGCAGCGAGCTGTCAATGTCTTCAAGCCTGCTTGTCACTGCGACTGTCTGGAATATGGCCTTATCCTCCTCTGATTCATTTGACACAAACCTGGCAAATGAGAGAATATAGAGAGTGGCTATAAGAAATCCCAGCGTAAAAAGGAATGCTTTCCTGCTTCTGTTTATTTTTGCTCTTATCATTTTTATCCTGCCTATTACCTTGCCCACACCCAGTAGACAGCATAGGCATATCCAGTGACTGCTCCTGCGCTCTTTATTGTGAAGAATCTCATCCCAGACCCTACAAAACGTCCCTCTGGAGGGGAATCTCCCAGATAGAGTACAGTTCCGTCATCAGCAGCAATTTTCATCATCATGTTGAGGTTCTGCGGCAGCAGGTCATTCATCTCTGACTCTATCAGATCATCATCCAATGTCTGCAGTATTCCTTCATGGTCAAGAAGCGCAACTATGTCGCTGCCTGCTGTCACCATCTGCATATTCGGGACAGAATCTATCTCTGCATTCAGCATGTGCCTGTTTGCAGAGGTCATGACAAGTATGACTATAAAGACAGCTATGAGTATGTCCAGTGAGAATACAAATGCCTTTTTTCTGCCTGATATCCTTGATATTGGTTTCATTTTATATTTTGATCTATCTTGCCATCTTACCCTGATTATCTCATTGTTATCTTGATATCTCGTTTTCCTGATGCCATGCCTGCCATCCTGTCATCTCCAAAACGCAAGAGAGAGCACAGCCTCATCGCCATCATACAGCACTCTCCTTTCAATCGCTGCTGAGAGATAGCCTGTTGAGTTCATCCCCTTCTCAGCAAGGATGTTCCCCTGTATGTCCGCTATCCTGAGATAGAAGTCATAACCAGATCCCAACAGCTCTTTTGACCTATCATAGCTTATGTTCAGGAAGCTCTCGACCTTCTGCGGAGAAAGGTTCCGTTCGTTGTTGCTGTTGTATGCAAATCCGATGAGCCTTGCGCTGTCAGGATCAGCCTCCCAGCCTGCAGGGATGCCCCCGGATTTCACCATTAGATTTGTTGCCTGGAATGCATAAGTCTGCATGAGATTATACTCCTGCCTCGACACAAAATTCTCATTGTAATTGTTGTATATTAAGACAACAGCAACAAGCAGTATGACAAACACGCTCACAGAAAGGAAAAGGTCCCCCATCCCGACCTGCGATCTTCTTGGTCTTATGCTGGCTGATCCAATCCTCAGCCTCATCTTTATTGTCTGCTCATCTTCCATTTCCATTATTGGCTCTGCTGTATGATCAATGCCCCTCTTTCATTTCTTACTGATGCTGATCCATCATGCAGCGTGAATGTGGCGTCTGTGCTGTTGGTGAAGTTCACAGGAGTCCTGCAGAAGACCTCTTCTTCGCCCAGATCAATGAATATTGAGCTGCCTGCCTCAAAGGTTGCATTCCTGTCCAGCGTGAGATTGATCTCTGAGCCTGGGCCTGCAAGGTATATGCCTGATGCTGCGCTGGCAATCCTGATGCAGAGGTTCTCAGCAGATGACAGCCTTTCAGCGCTTCTTTTCTCCTTGTCAACATGATATGCAAAGAACAGCATGAACAGGAAGATTATTATCATTATCCCGATAGCTGTTATCATCTCGATGCTTGCCTGGGACTTTCTTGCGCTGGTTATGATTCACACCTCTTTTCAATCGCTTTTTAAGATATTAAGACAAAAACCTAGTTCAGATGACACAGCAGCATGTGTCTGACTCTGCTCCCCCTGTGCAGTACTGTGATGAGACTGCATCGCCCGTATAGCAGTTGCTTGACTGGCTGTAAGGCAGCCCGCATCCGCTCCCGCATTTTGCGATGTTGTTCTCGCATCTTCCGTTGCTGAGGCCCTGCCATCCGCACCAGCCTGCGCAGCTGTTTATGTAAGCGTCCCCTCCTGCTGTGATATTTATGCGCAGATGCCGAAGTTCTGAATAGCCCTTGTTGCTGTTTAAGCTGCTGTCAGTGCAGCTTACCCGCCAGGTATAATTTGCCTGGAAAAGAGGAAGTGTTATCATCTCAGGAGTGTTCTCCATCACATCATCGTCAACAACGCTCCAGGAGAGGTTTCCTCCTATGTCAAGAGTTCCGTTTATGTGCATAGTGCAGTAGCTTATCCCTGATGTTGCATCAGTGGTGTTGTATGTGAATTTTATGAGCCAGTAGTTTCTCACTGTATTGTCTGCAGGGGCCATGAGATAAACGAGCGGAAGGTCGCTGTCCTGCGTATAATTTATGAATATCCTCCTCTGGTCGCTTGAGCCCTCGTTGCCATGGGAATCAGTGCAGTTGATGCTCCAGTTGTAATGGCCGTAATTGAAGCCTCCCTTTGTGAGGCTGTTTGTGTCAGTCTTGCTGATCCCCGTCATTATATCGCTCAGGGTGTTGTTCATCATAAGCTCGCAGAAGGGCACTGAAGAGTTGTCCGAGACATTATACTGGAACAGCACAATGCCGTCATTATCTGTGTAATCATCCTCAGGCGCGACAAGGGTTATCACAGGAGGATCAGGCTCATAAGTCTCATTTACAGGAGGCCCTGTGATTGTCGTGTTTATTGTGAAGTTTATTATTGCAGAGCTCTGCATCACATTGCCTGAAGGGTCTATACATCTTGCATAATAGACATGATTGCCTTCAGGAAGTATTCCCACATAGCTTTCATGGCTCATGAGGGTGCCTACAAAAGGATTGGCCATTGCAGAGTAATCCTGGTCTGCAGGATCATACTTGCATAAGGAAGGCTCATTGGTGTTTGCCTTGAGAGTTATGTCATTGAAGTTTATATTGCCTGAGGGGTATGTGAATACAACAACAGGAGGCACTGTATCCTCTCCTGTGCCTATCCTGACTATTCCAGAATCAAGCATCTCAACAGGAACCTTGTATGTCCCGGAAGTTATTGGTATTGATCCTGTCACTGGCGCATGCGGGAATGCAGAGAAGTCAATGCCTGCTCCCCTGATGTCCATTGTCAGGGAGATTGTGCTCTCATTTATGCTGTAGCCTCTGATTCCTGTGGGTATGGTTATGCTGACATAATCCCTGCTTCCTGGGCCCAGGGCATACACAGAATCTGCTGTCTTCGCAAGTGTCACAACAGTCTCCTCAGCCTGATTCCTCCTTATCTGTCCTGTTGACTCAGTGAGAGCATAATAGAAGATTGGCACCATTATCACAAATACCGCTCCGATAAGAAGCATGTATTCAAGGCTCACCTGAGCTTTAGGACCAGATGCGGCGCAGGGAACTCTAAAAGCACAATGTTCATTTTTCCTTCTCAATTATAAGCCACCTCTTTTTTGCCTGCTTTACCTGATTCATGATTTACCCAATCCTGTTAAAATTATCTTATGCTGATTCTTGGTTTGATAACCAGCTGCAATCAGACTGCCTGGGCAAGGCTTATCACAAAAAAAGCAATAGTCATCAGTATCAGCGAATGCTTCAGTCCTGGAAATACCTGCCCCTCAGCAAGCTTTCCTATCACAAGGCCTGTGAAGAATCCCTGGATCAGGGAGATCATGAGGAATATGCCCCTAAGGCTGACAAACCAGTCTATCAGCGAACTGATGAACCCGGGAAATGATGAATAATCAAGCTGCACCTTCTCTATCGACACCCCAATGGGGTTTATTATACCTTCAGTGGCTGATCCTGCAACAGGCGCCCCCAGGCTTGACACATAAGGCACGACAAGGTTCTGCACGACAATCATTATCACAAGGAACACTATAAATATCACATAGCTCTGTATTACCTGGCTGTGTATGCTTGCCTTTCTCCTGTCCTTTATCTTCTTTATATCTATGACTGAGAGCGTGACTGTCTCAAGGACATCCTCTATGTTCCCTCCTGCCTGCTCTGCCTCTATGACTGTTGCGATTGCCCTCTTGATCACTGCGTTCTTTGTGTCATATGCGAATATCAACAGCGCCTTGTGGATTGGTATTGACCACTCAACCTGGTTTGCAAGCTTCTTGACATATGGTGTAAGGTCTCCGAAGTCTGTCTTTGAGACGTGCGCTATTGCCTTGGATATCGGCATGCCTGATCTTATTGCCCCCACAAGGTACCTTACGAAATCAGGAAACCTTGACTCAAGGTTCTTCTGCCTCTGGAGCTCAACAAAGAAATCTATCCAGTACTGGCTCCAACCTACTGTCACAGAGATGACAATGAGGGGGATGAACCAGGCAGATTTGAAGAAGAAAAGAGCATCTATGAAAAAGAGCACCAACCCCAATGCTATTCCTGCTATGTGCCTTCTTTCTGTCTTCATCTTCTGGTGCCCTCCTGCCCCTTCTTTATATCTTGTGTTTTTGTCATGAATATCATTGTTATGAACATCATTATTATGGACATCATCATACCTCTGGCTGTGTCAATTCTATGAATATTATGAAGAGTACATTCAGCACAGGTATCACGACATATGCGCCAAATACTATAAGGACATTTATCTCAAGCCCCCCTATTGTTCCGCCAAGCATGCTCACGAGCGAGAGCGCTACAATGAAGAACAGGGGCGCTGCAATGAGTATTCCTGTGTAAACATCTGAATATGTGGATATTGTCTCAAGGTATTTCTGCCTTTCGAGCTCGTAGGCGAGCATTGCCTCAGATGCCTTCTGCCTGAGATAGTCTTTTATCTCGCTGCCTGACTCCACTGTTGACACTATTCCTTCAAGGAATTCCTTCAGTGCTGCTGAGGGCACTGTGAGGGAGACTGACCTGATTGCAGTCAGCAGGTCATAGCCGAACAGCTCAGTGTACTCGACAACCTTGCCCAGCTCTGCTGCGACCTCGCCGTATTCCTCTGACTCAACAAGCAGCTTGAACATCTTTGTAGGAGGGACTCCTGATCCTGCAACAGCAGCCACATGGTTGATGGCAAATGGAAGGTTTGTGTTTATGCTCTTCTCCCTTGTCTTTGCCTTTATTGAGGGATACATATAGAACAGGATGAACATGACAACTGACATCACAAGGCCCATCATGAGGGCCTTAGGCAGTATTATGAAAAAAGGATTGCCGACAGCAAGGAAAAAGAATGAGAACAGGGCCATGGACCCTATGAATGTGAGTATGACAGAGAACATCATTATGTTGACATATGTGTTTGAGAGCACCTTTATGTTGGCAAACCTGAGCTGGTCATAAAGGCTCTTGAAGAGTGAAGGAAACCTGTCTATGAGGTAGAAAGTGAATCTCCTCACAAGAGTGTTTGAGATAGAGCCGAAATATGACGGCTGGTACACCTCAAACCTCTTCTTGCCCTCCATTATCCCTTTTATCTTGTCTACCTCTTCTGTCAGCAGTGTCGGCGATATCTTCTCCTCCTCAAATATGGGGATGATTTTCTTTCTCAGGGCCTCAACCTGCATGGAGTGGGGGACCATAGTCTTCTTTGCGACAAACCTCCTCTCCTCCTCTGCAAGCCTTCTGTACCATGCTCTTATCGGAGCAATTATGCTTGAAGCAATCCTTACTCTGGGCTTCTCCTCAATGACAGGGGCTTCTGGCCTTGCCTTGATTACAGGTATTTCCTCTTTTTTCTCTTTAGGAGCAAATCTTTCTGGCTTTTCCACTTGCCTGAACACAATCTTTCCCTTGTAGGCATAATAAGAATTCCTCAATGCTGCTGCAATCCCACCCGAGACTCTCATGGCATTGCCTGCTATTGCATTCAGGATGCCTGGCCTCTTTGCAGCCTCTGGGACAGGGGCCTTTATTGGCATCTCAATCTTTGCAGGAGGGGGCACAGGCCTCTCTGCTTTTGCTGCATATCCTCTCACAGCCTCTCTTCTCTCGAATATTGACCTCATGAAGAAGTGCAGCCTTATGAACATGAGCTTCATCCTTATGTTGAGCGATCTGGCAGGACCACTTACCTTCAGCGTGGATATCTCGCTGTTTATCCTGTCAACATGCTCCACAAGCTTCTTGAGCGCCCTGTCCTCTTCTGGCTTCAGGACAATCCCAGGCTCCTTCTTTTTTTCCGGAGTGACAGCTGCCTTCAGGGCATCCAGGAACATTCTTCTCCTCTTTGGGGGGATAGGCAT
>DATDWE010000060.1:0-7119 GCA_035289765.1 Candidatus Nanoarchaeia archaeon | reverse complement strand
ATGCAGTATAAAGCCAAAGACAACAAGCACCACAGCAATAGCTCTTGACTTAAGGCTGTTTGAGTCCTCAATCATATTATACTTAGCAGCATAAAATGCAATAATCACAGTAAGAACTCCTATTATTATGCTTCCTGCAAGGATAAACCCCGTAAAAACCATTTTATATAATGAAAGTAAAACTTATTTATTAATCTTCTGTATCAAAACAATGTACAAAGGTAGTGCCTGCCCTTTATATCATCCTATCCCGTTATCTTAATTGAATAATATCAGCGTAATCATAATCATATTTTATACTCTTCGTTAAGGACAGATTGTATATCCTTTGCCTTCTTCTCTCCTATCTTCTCAACTTCCTTCAGCTCCTCTTCTGATGCAATCACAACACTCTTCACAGAGCCGAATCTTTTCAGCAGGGGCTTTGCAAGAGCAGGACCCACTCCAGGAAGGGCTGATATTATGTATTCCTGCTGCTCTTTCAATGTCAATGGCTTCCTGTCCCCATGCAGGCTGAAATCTTTTGACGTCTCTTCCTGCTCTCTTTTTGCCATTGCAGCAATGAGTGCAGCGCTCTCTTTAGATGTTTTTGTCTGTATTATAGGGATACCATAGCTCACAGCTATTGTGGCAAGCATGCCTCTGATTGAGTTGGGGTGTATCTTCCTGAGAGAGTATATATCCTCTGTCCCCTCAACCATTATGACAGGCCTCTCAAATGACTGCTTGATGTCTTTTGCCTGCTGAAGAAGCCTTCCATCAATTATGGAATCCACAAAATCAGGCAGTTTCTTGTATTCAATAACGCACCTGCTTGAGACAATATAATCTCCAACCTCAAGCCTTTTCAGGTCTATCTTAATGCCAAGATCAATAAGCTCTTTTATTATGCCATTGCCCTTTTCCCTGTCATCAGCAAAGACCTTGTACTCATTCTCCTTTTCCACAAACCTGTTGAGGTTTTCCTCTCTCCTTTCAATGAAAGCATTTGGGCTGCTCTTCAGGTCCTTCAGAGTCCTGTGCATCCTCTTCTCCTTGTTGAATGCGCTCCATCTGTATCCCTCATCCCTTGTGCCCTTTGCCATAAGCACAACAACACTCCCTTTTTCAAGCCTGCCTGTCCTCCCTCTTCTCTGTATGTGCCTTATTGCAGAGGGAATAGGTTCATAGAATATCACAAGGTCCACTTTAGGTATGTCAAGGCCCTCTTCTGCGACTGATGTCGCGACCATGACATTGAATTCATTGTTTGAGAATCTCTCCACAAGCTCTTTCTGCTCTTTCTGGCTCAATCCTGTGCCGTTCTTCTTTGCCTGGCCGACAAATATCCTTGCGTCAACACCCTTTATAATATTCAGCGACTTCTCTATGCTTGCAGCTGAATCCCTGAACTGCGTGAATATAAGTATCTTCACGCCGTCTGTCTTCTCAACAACCCCTCCAACTATCCTCCTCAGCTCTGCAAGCTTTGGATGCTCTACCCCTGCTTCCTGCATGCTTCTTATCTTTATGAAAGCGGACTTGAAGTTGGTGTCAGCGACAAGGTTCTTGACTGCCTTTGTCGTTGTCTTCATTGACTCTTCCCTCAGCTTCTCAAAATAATTGTATAATGACGAGATTCCCTGGGTCTCGAGAAGCTCAAGGGCATGCTGGACCTTCATTGCCTCTGCCGCAAGAGACACTGACTTCAGGATGTTGAAGTCCTTGTTGCCTCTTGATATCTCTGAGTGCAGGATGCCCTGCAGCTTCAGGATCTCTGTCTTGTTCATGAAGCCTGATTTCTGCCTGTTCAGGTAGCCATATTTCCTGATCTCTGTTATCTTTGACCTGAGACAGTCATTGAGGTATTTCTGTACGCTTCTGAAGGATTCCGGAAGCTCAACCTTTACCCATTGGATATCGACTTCCTGTATGTATGGCTTGACATCAGGATCCTTGTCAGACCTTATCTCTATATTGTCGATGTGCAGGTTTGACCTCACCTCATCTATCTTCTCAATCTCTGAGCCAGGGCTTGCTGTAAGCCCCAATATCTTAGGGTATTTTGCCCTCTTGCTGTACTGCTTTGCTATGAAATTATATGCATAATCTCCCACAGCCCTGTGCGCCTCATCAAATATCAGGAGAGAGACCTCTTCAAGGGATATCCTGCCTGAAATTATATCATTCTCAAGGCCCTGAGGGGTTGAGAATATGATTTTTGATATTTTCCATAGCTCTGCCCTTTTCTCAGGGGTTACAAAGCCTGTGAAGACTGCCATCTCTGATTCAGGTATGTCTGTGAACCTGAGGAATGTCGCCATGTGCTGCTCAACAAGGGGCCTTGTAGGCGCCAGGAACAGGATCTTTGACTTAGGGAAGTTGCTGAGCCTCTGGACTGCCAGCATAAAGGCTATGCTTGTCTTGCCCATTCCAGTGGGAAGCACAACAAGGGTGTTGCCCATTGTGCAGGTGTCCAGGATTGTCTCCTGATAAAGCCTTGGCTTAAAATCTTTGAGCATAGATTAAAATAAGGCCATATTGTTTAAATACTTTTCCAGCGGTAATGTCCAGTGGGTAGTGAAAAGATTTATATATAACATACATATTACTAGCTTATTATGAAAACACTAGCAAATTCCAGCACAGGAGTTTCAGCTAGTCCAAAAGCCGGAATCTATTACTTTTTTATGTGAGAGCCTTGCTTAGCGCTTAGCTGAGTAAGAGCATTACACAAAACCTCTACTTGGCTGAGTTCTAAGATGGCTGGATCCGGCAGAAAGAAAAGACAATCAACAATAGATTTGGAGGGATTGAGATGGAAATAAATATACGGGCAGGACAGAAGATAGCAGGAGACCAGAGCTGCAATAACAGTTATGATTCCAAATGTTTTTTTGGGCAATGAAGGAGGGATGGAGGCAGGCAAAATGATAATCAAAATGCGTGAAGGAGCAACACAAGAAGAGATAAGGGCTGTTTTAAAACAGATTGATGAGATGGGTTTCACTGCAAATATCAGCGGCGGTGACTGTAAGGTCATAGGTCTTATAGGCAATCCCCAAAAAGTTGATCCTGGATTGTTTGAAAGGCTTGATAGTGTTGATAAAGTTGAGCAGATAACAGAGAAGTATAAGCTAGTGAACAGGAAATTCCATCCTGAACCAAGATTTGTGCCTCTAAATGGTGCGATGGTAGGAGAAGGCCAGCCAAGGATTGTAATTGCGGGGCCTTGTGCTGTAGAGGATATTGACACGATGCTTGAAGCAGGAAGAGCTGTCAAGGAAGCTGGAGCTCATGGCTTCAGAGCAGGAGCATACAAACCAAGGACAGCCAGCATAGACTTCCAGGGCTATGGCCTTTTAGGACTTAAGCGTCTGATGATGGTCAGAGGGGAGACAGGTCTGCCGATAGTGACTGAAGCAACAGGAGCGCATCATCATGTGGTTACAGACCCTTATGGTCGCATTCCAGCAGACATTCCTCCAGAAGATATCGCTCCACTATTTATCAAAGGAGACAAAAGACCATATTTCATGGATCCAGGCAGATACGGAAAGCAGGAATGCTTTGAAAAAGAACATTCAATTGTTCATGTTGCCAGAGACGCAGACATCCTGCAGATTGGGACTAGGAATGCTCAGGCATATGGTCTTCTGCAGACTGTTGCAGAACTCACAAGAAACCTTGAAAATCCAGGGAAAAGCAAGCCAGTATTGCTGAAGAGAGGCATGTCATCCAGCCTCCAGGAGTTTGTGAACTGCGCAGAGTATCTTGCTGCATTCGGAAACCCAAATGTGATTCTCTGCCTTAGGGGAATACAGCCAGCAAAGGATGGCCTTAGGAACAACCCTGATTATGACCAGATACCTCTGTTGAGGCAGATGACAAACCTGCCAATAGTCTTTGACCCAAGCCATGCATATGGGAAAAGGGATCTTGTTTCATATGGCGCAGAAGCAGCGCTTGGCCATGGTGCAGACGGCCTGCTTGTAGAGGCACACCCCAACCCCCAGAAAGCACTGACAGACGGACAGCAGACAGTAACTCCTAAAGTTTTAGAGACTATAGTCAAAATGGCAGAGAGATATCATTAATTTTTTGTTTTTTATTTTTTTCTTACCTTGACCTGACCACACCAACCCTTCTGCAGTACTTCCTTATAGCGCACCTGCTGCACCATGGGCTTATCGGTACGCAGATGTTCTGGCCCCATGCAACAAGGAGGTCATTGTAGATTATCCAGTATTTTTTCGGCAGTTTCCTGCGCAGAGCCATCTCTGTCTCGTAAGGGTTTTTTGTCTTCACATACCCAAGCCTGTTGGAAATTCTGTGCACGTGGGTATCTACACATATCCCATCGCCGCCATATCCAAGGGCAACAACAAGGTTCGCTGTCTTCCTCCCCACTCCTTTGAGCTTAAGCAGCTCATCAATATCATCAGGAACCCTGCCTTTGTAATCCTCAATCAGAACCCCACACATCTCTTTTATCCTCTTTGCCTTTGTCTTGTAGAAGCCGACAGGGTAGATTGCTTTCTCTATCTGCTTTGTGCTCAGCTTAACCATCTTCTGAGGAGTATCAGCCAGCTTATTCAGCCTCTCAAATGCCTTTGCTGTTGTCGCATCCTTTGTCCTCAGGCTCAGGATACAGGAAATAAGAACATGGAATGGATTCTTATCCCAAGAAACCTCTGTGACTATAGGCACTCTAAGTCTTTTTACCTCTTTTTTCAGTATTGATATCACTTTATCAATATTCTTATTATCCATGAAATCATCATATTCAGAAATCATTTATTAATCTTTGTCTCTCATTTAGAAATATTAATAAATGTTGGCGTGATTTCTTTTGCCATGAAAAAGATGTGGCATAGAGTGGAGCTTTTTATTGACAACATAATACCCTACAGCCTCGTGCTTCTTTTTGCGCTTGTGATTGTTGAACTTGCTTTCTCTGAGCTTATTGAACCCTATGTGATATATGTAACAATTGTGGACTATGCAATCATCACAATCTTTGTTGCAGACCTTGTGTTCAAGTATATAAAAGTAAGGAGAATACCAACTTTCTTGAGAAAATACTGGCTGGATATCCTGGCTGTATTCCCATTTTTCCTGTTGTTCAGAGTCTTTGAAGGTGTATACCTTGCTATCGGGGCATCACAGCTGATAAAGGAGCCCCAGGCAATATTCCACGGCGGGCTTGAGCTGTTTGAGAAAGAAGGATCAAGGATTATCAAGACAGCAGAGGAGGCTGGCAAGGTGAGCAGGGCAAGGCTTATATTGAGGTTTATAAGGCCTCTCCAAAGGCTTCCAAGATTCCTGAAGATAATACCCTATTTTGAAAGGCCAACCCATAAACATCATGCTGTTATCGGGGCAATGAGCAAGACCAGCCCTAAAAGCACAGGAAAACATAAGAGAAAATGAGGGGTGAGAACAATCAATCCAGCCGAGTACCTTTCTGAATGGATCATAAGGTTTGAGAAGAACAAAGACCTCATCCTTAAGAGGATGATTGACATTGGCCATAATAAAGAAGAGGATCTTGTGATCGCAAACCTTGAGAAAGGCGGAAAGCAGGCATACCTTATAGATCCATTTCTTGATGAAAAACAGATAAGCACCATATTTGAAAGGCTAAAGGGTTATGAGAACTGCTCCCTTGTTGTATACAACACCAAGGATAACTTTGACGTCATTGTGGATAACTGGGAAAAATTTGTTGGCTTCAAGAGGAATTTCAGCATAAGCTTCATAAACCCTTTCTCAAGGACAGACAAGAGATGGGTTGTCTATCCTGCCACACATTCTCTGGTGACTGACGACTCAAAGACAAAGCAGAGCCTGAAGATCCTGTTCTCAAATGTCGAAGCAACAACCAAAGAAGATGTTGAGAGGATAGTATCAAGCAGCTGACTAATAGTGATTATCTCCTGTAAACATATCTCAACCACGCCCTCTTGAAAGCGCCAATTGTCAGTGTAGACAGCACAAAAGCAACAGTAGGGACAATCGAATTCAAAAATGGTTCTGGAAGCCCGGCAAAATAGAAGAATACCACTATCACAAAATATGTTATTATCGCAATCAGAATCTTCCTGGACCAGCTTGTTTCCCAGGCCTTGTCTGCCTCAACACGCTTGTTTCTCTCCCCGATTCCCCTTATTTCCCTTTCCAGACCATCAACTGAAGTCATTTTACAATGAGGTTTATTGCGTTTGGGCAGACCTTTACTTTTATTGGCGTATTGCCGAGTATCTCACAGTCCACATGGCACAAGGCTCTTGGCTTTGCGCTGACTGAGATTGTTTTTGCCTTATAATACTCTATATCTGAAAATCTTATGTGCTGGGCAGTCAATGTTCCTGCTGCATATCTTAAAAAGCTGAATATGTCCTTTCCCTTGAACAGGCACACATCAAGCAGCCCGTCATGCATGTCAGCATGAGGAGTCATCCTGAGTTTGCCGCCGTAAAGCTTTGTGTTTCCTATCACGACAAAGCTTCCCTTGGATGTCTTCTTGCCGTCTATCTTTATTGTTATGTCAGAATGCTTATATCTGAAAAGCTCACCCCATGCAGCTAATGGGTAAGCAACGCTTCCAACAATCCTTTTCAGCAGCGGCTTTACTTTTGTTGCGACATGAGCATCGAATCCAACTCCGGCCATGAGGAAAAAATATCTTTTGCCTGCTTTTCCGATGTCAATCTTCGTGGTTTTCCTCAAAATTATCAGCTTTGCAGCTTTGATCGCATTGAATGGAATGCTCTTTTCCTGCGCCAGCACATTCTCAGTCCCAAGAGGGATGATGCCAAACTTCTGTTCTTTGTTCCTTCCAGAGAGCATGATGCCATTTATGACCTCATTGAGTGTTCCATCCCCTCCTGAAGCTATTATTACATCATATTTGCCTGATCTGGCAGCCTTTTTAGCAGCACCTATAGCATCTCCAACCTTTTTTGTTATGTAAACATCAATATCCACATGGTTTTTGCTGAAGAATTCCCTGACTTTAGGCACAACCCTGTGCGCTGCACCTTTTCCTGACTTTGGATTGGCAATCATAAACACTTTCATGTCTTTGCACCTTCCCACAATATCTCAAAGTATTTCCTGTATCCATCTGCAATCTCT
>DATDWE010000059.1:0-5497 GCA_035289765.1 Candidatus Nanoarchaeia archaeon | reverse complement strand
ACACCCTTCATTATATCTCAGGTCAAAAGCAGCGAGCGGAAGTCTTTTCCCAAGGCCGTTTGCTTTACCAAGCTCCTCAGCCCTCCCCCATGCATTGGATCCTTGATAGGGCAGTCTTGTTGTCGCTATCATCCTCACAATCCCTTTTCCAGTATAATCAAGGAACTGCTGGTTGATCTTTGCGGCATTCGAGCCTCCGCAGTCCATCCAGACAATAATACCATTAGCTATATCGTAATTATAAACTTTGACTTCGCTTTCCGGAACCTGGACTGAGTCTGTTATCATCCTATGCCGCCCTCTCCATCTCCTTTTCGCCAATGTCATCCCTGTAGATGAATATCTTCCTGTTGTTCAGTCTTGTTGAAGCCTGGTCAATTATCCTCAAAGCTTCATAAGCTCTTTCCTGGGCAGCATGTATTCCCTCTTCTGAATATGCAGTCACTCCAAGCACTCTTCCGCCTGATGTGATAGTTCTTCCCTGAGGGTCTCTGCTTGTTCCTGCATGGAATATCTTGATGCCTTCAAGCTCTGAAGCTTCCTGCAGACCTCCGATGAGAAGCCCTTTGCTGTAATCTCCAGGATATCCATTGGATGCCAGCACAGCGCAAAGAGCTGCTCCAATCTTATAATCAAATTTGACTTTATCAAGATCTCCCTTGAGTGTATTGTCAAGAGCACCATACATCCCCCCATTTAGCATCATCATTGCGGGCTGGCATTCTGGATCGCCGAACCTCGCATTGAATTCTATGACCCTGGGTCCCTTTTTAGTCAGCATCATTCCAGCATAGAGGAATCCTTTGTATTCTCTTCCCTCTGCTTTCATCTGCCGCACAACTTTGCTCATGTACTCTTCAGTCTTTTTCCTTAAGGCTTCATTGCTGAAGCTTGAATTGCTAACCATTGCCGGACCATAAGCGCCCATTCCGCCTGTGTTGGGCCCATGATCCCCGTTCAGCAGAGGTTTATGATCCTGGAACATCATGTCTATTATCTTTACATTCTCTCCGTCAGAGATCGCAAACATTGAATATTCCTCTCCGAATAATCTTTCAGAGATCAACACTTCAGGGCCATAACTCTTTGAATGTTTTAATATCTCCTCAAGAGCTTGCTGCTCTGAGTCGCATACTGTCACTCCTTTTCCAGCAGTGAGCCCTCTTGCTTTTATGACGACTCCTTTATCAGTCGCCATCTTCCTTATGGCAGCTTCAGCTTCTGAAGTTGAATAACATTTAATGCCTTCTGCCTGAGGGATGTCCTGTTTTTGCATCACATTGAATGAGAAGAACTTGTCTGCTTCAAGCGCTGTTGCTGCTCTTGTCGGCCCAATAACTGATTTATAGCCATTTTCATTAAGATCATCGACAATCCCATCATTAAGAGGATCTTCTGGACCGACAACAACCATGTCAATCCCTTCTTTCTCAATGATGCGCAGCAGGTCAGGAAAATTCTCTTTCTTGACTGCATTGAATGGTTTCCCCATGTAGATAAGGTTCTTTGATTTTCCCTCTTCTGTTCCTGCATTTCCAGGAGCATAAAGGACTTCAGTCACTGCATTATCCTGTCCGATAATCCAACCTAGCCCATTCTCCCTTCCGCCTGATCCTACAACCAGCACTTTTACCACACCAACACCCCATAATCCTTTGCAAAGATCTCTAAGCTTGCACTATCTATGCTCGTACTATTAATATTATATGCAGAATTATCAAGAAGTATCTTTTTGTTAAAGCAGTACCCCTCCATAAACGAGGTATATAATAATCCATTTATATTATTTTCTATTTTATCTATCCAACGATAGTGAAAGTTATGGTAAAATCGTCTTTGTTTGGTGATAGAACCTGCTGCAGGCCAGATGCATGATCAGAATGCGATGAAAGAGAACATAGATCCAAGCAGCCACATGAATATGCTGAGGTTTACGACAGACACTATCACAAAAACAGGGATGTATTTTATCCCGCTCTTTATGTCTCCCCTGCTGATCAGCGAGATTATCATTGAGGAGAAGAAGCTTATTATGCCGACGCTTATCTTGGCAAAGTCTATGAAATCCTCTGGTTTTATTGACACCTCTGACAGCTTTATTGGCAGCGCTGAAGTGCCTCCTGAAGCGCCTCCAAGCTTGCCTGCAAAAGAGCTCACAATCTTGAGAAGCTGGAAAGAGAGCGCAAAAAGCGCAGGCGCAACCACCAACACAATGAATGTGATGAATATCACATAGGATGTGACTGAAGCAGCCATCTCCTTCTTAAGGGTCTTTGTCTCGTTGATGTTCTCAATCACCTTATCAATCAGGTAAACTATCTTTCCTCCGCTCTTCATGCCTTCAATTATGAGATCAAAGGCTCTTCTGACCATAGTAGAGTCATATTTCTTTGTGAACTCCTTGAGCGCCTCGTCAACATCCTCTCCAGTCATCACCTTCTTTGCAGCGATCTCGACCTCTATCGCAAGGACTCCGAACCTGGGCCTTATGGCATTCCACAGCGCCCTGTCAAAAGACATCCCTCCCTTCAGGTTTCCTGAGACAAACTGGAGGAACTCAGGGAGTATGTCCTCAATCTCCTTTGTCCTGTTGTATATCCTGAGGTCAAGGAAGAAGTATATCACGCCCATCACAAGGAATGACAGTGATATAAGAACGACAAACACTATGATGAAAGAGCCTGCTCCAAGATAGAGGAGCGTGCTCATGAGATCAACTGACTTGTCCCTCAGCCAGCCATAAGGAAGGTAGAAATAGAATGCAAGGGCGACAGCGAGGCAGATGTAGAACAATGCCCCGAAGAATTTGTAGTTGACATCTGTGATCCCTGCCTTCAGGAGATAATCTCCAAGGTGGGGCCTTATCCTCTCAGGCACCAGGGCCTTTCCCCATTCCTCAAGAAAGAATAGCCTGTTCTTCTGCTTCATAGCTCCACCAGCGGTCTTATTGACTTGAACAATGATATGAAAAGGAACTGGAGGAAAGCAAGCATGAATGCGCCGAAAAGCAGGAACCTGAATGAGATTGTTATTGAGAGGAAGCTGGATATTATTATGAACAGCGTCATGCCGAGCGCAGGCACAACAACGCCTATTAGCATATAGAACATGGCCATTGAATTCAGCTTCTTGCCGTACTCTTTTATCTCGATCATCTGTTCCTGTGCAATCTGCTGCAGTATGCCTCTAAGCGTGTCAGCGACATCGATGCCCGTCTTCAGCGAATTGAGGATCTGCCACAATATCCTCCTGAATCTCTCAGATGGCGTGATGTCAATGGCCTCCTCAAGAGCCTTCTCAATGGGCGTCCCGAGGTTCACGTCATCAACTATCTCCTGGAAATACTTCCCGGCGACTCCCTGCGCAGAAGCTGCATCGCTGAGCGCATTGAAGAAAGGGACTCCTGACTCCAGCTTGACAAGTATGAACCTTCCTGCAAAAAGCACCTCTCTTTCAATCTCCCTCTGCCTTTTCCTGATGTAGACATCAGGGGTATGCATCATGAAAAAGAAGAACACCCCAAGGAGTATTGGGAACAGCGCAATGGCATAGATCACCGGCGCTGAGAAAGCGCTCAGCATGAAGAAGAAGACAAGGCACAGTGTCAGCGAGAGCATAAGCGCTGCTTTTGCTGACCTTGCGACGAAATCTTCAGGCTTCTTCTTTATGTGAGCTATCTTAAGCTTTCTTCTTATTCCCGGAAATTTCCTCACATATACTTTCCAAATATCAGCGATGATTATCACCCTCTAAATAATCTGTTTATGAAAATGATCGGTTTATAGCAAATATCAGGCGCCCAAAATGTCCCTCTTGATATCAAGATTATGGGTGTAATACCTGGCCATTATATGGCCTATCTTGTTCACATCATTTATGTTCTTCTTCACAAGGGCCTTCAATACCTCTGACTTGTCTGCAATGTCCTTCTTGACCTCGGCCTCAGTGAGGCCTGTGTAAAGGTTCAGCGTGTCATAGATCTTCTTTGGCTCCTTCAGCTTCTTGAGCGAGTCAGCATGGACATCAAGCTGCATGAACACTTCAGGATCCCCCTCATCTTTCACCTCTGCGAGCTGCAGGGTCCTTCTCTTGCCTGTCCTCCTGTTCCTGTTCTGGACCATGAGCATTCCAAGAGCTGATATGACTGTCTTGGGGATACTTATAGGGGGGTTTGTGAGCCTGTCAACTGTCTCCTTTGCATTGTTTGCGTGGATAGTGGCATACACAGAATGCCCTGTATGCATTGCCTCAAAGAGAACCTCTGCCTCCCTCTGCCTCCTTATCTCTCCCACAAGGATCCTGTCAGGCCTCTGCCTAAGTGCGTTCACAACAAGGTCCAGCATGCTCACTCCGCCCTTTCCCTCTGGGTTGGGCAGCCTTGTGGCCATTGGAACCCAGTGGAGCTGCTCCGGCAGCGTAAGCTCTCTTGTGTCCTCAATTGAGATTATCCTCTGGTTAGGCGGAAAGAAATTTGAGATCACGTTGAGGCATGATGTCTTTCCAGAGCCTGTTCCTCCTGCGATGAGTATTGAGAGCTCGTTCTGTATGCCCAGCCACACAAAAGCAGCTGCTTCATAGGAGATTGTCCCTGCATTCACGAAGTCTGTGATTGTCCATGGCTTCTCAGCGAACTTTCTTATGGTGATTGTATTTCCGAAGTCAGATATCGGGTGAAGCGTTGCATTGACCCTGTCTCCTGTCCTGAGGTGCGCGTCCATCAGCGGATTCAGGAGCGTGATCTCCTTGCCGATATCCCTTCCGATCATTGTTGAGTAATGCCTGATCCTTGCCTCAGTAGGTATCATGACATTTGTCTTTAACCAGCCATGCTTCCTGTGATAGACCCAGACAGGCTCTTTGCTGTTGTTGACCACAAGCTCCTCAAGGTTAGCATCCTTGAGCAGGATCTCTATGTCTCCAAGCCCGAGGTTCTGCCTTATTATGTAGCTTATCAGGACATCTGTTGTTGCCTTGTCAAGATTTGTGAAATACCTGCTTATGAGAATCTGGATCTCCTTCTCGAACTTCTTCCTAATGAGGTCCACTCCCTCCTCAGTGGCAACATCCTCCATCGCGACAGTTACATGGGATATGAACTCCTTCCTTATCCTCTCAAGAATCATCTTTGTTGTCGGGCTTATGTTTGAGACAGAGATGTGGTAATTAGGGACAAAATCATCTTCTGTGCGGAATATGTCCACTTTAGTTATGAGATTTCCAAGTTTTATCTCATAGCTGTCCAGCGTTACTATTCCTGCCTCTGCTTTCTCTGGCATCATCCACCTCTTTTTTTGAATCCCTGATGTCTTGATTGCGAATCAGGTAAAACTAATGATTGAATCAATGATTGTGATATTGTTGATTATGATGCGCGTATGATGCAAGCGTCTATCTATATTTATTGCCCCAAAAGATTGTATTTCTTCTTCAGGTATTCCTGCGCGCTGACAATCTCCTTCTTTGGCCCTTCTGCAGGATGTATGCCAGGCATCATGGA
>DATDWE010000058.1:0-11796 GCA_035289765.1 Candidatus Nanoarchaeia archaeon | reverse complement strand
CTTCCTCATGCCAGGAGCGAAAGAATTTGCGAACTGTACAGTTGACCTCAGCAAAGCCCTGTAATTCTTCCTCAGTGTATGATATACGCCGTCAATAGAATTGCTCACAAGCTCAAACATGTTCTTAAGCTTAGGGCTCTTAAGATAATGTGAATAACGCAGAGAATAGTTGGCGCCCAAGACTCCAGCTCCTGCAAGATAGGCAGCAGTCAAAGGAGAAGGTGCAGGCCCACTTGTGGCAGCAGAAATGAGATAAGGCACTGATGCAAGCGCTGCTCCGAACACAGCAGACTTCACAGCAACAGCAGCATCGCTTGGCTTATCAATATCTCCCTCATGGATAACTTTCCATTCTTCAATAGCATTGTTAATCTCCTGCTCGCTCATTCCCTTTCCAAGATGATGCAGTGCAAAATAAGTCAGAAAAGCAACCCCTATGCCTCTGTACAGGTCATGCCAGCCATTCTCTATTGCTGGCCTTATTATCATCTCATGGAGCAGCTCATCCTTCTGCTCAGGATGCTGCGCAAGGATATCCAGATCATCAAGAATTTTATGGATTCCAAAGTATGCCTTTGAAGCAAGATAGGTTCCAAACACTGCCTTGGTGACCTCCCACCTCTTCTCATGCATCCATTCCTTTGCTCTGCTTACAGGGCCTTTGTAGCCGTCAACAATGCCCTCTAACCCTGTATTTTCGTCCCCCATAAACCCAGAAATACAAAAAAACTATTTAAACATTATCTTGTCCCTGTACGTTGGATACTTCTGCCTCTCCCCTGCCCAGAGCATATCTCATGAAATTAAAGTCTTCTTTTGTGACAAGCCTGAAAGCAAGGACAAGAGCTGCATAAACAAGCGATGCAGCTCCGACAGAGATTATGAGTTCAGCCCACATGTTCATGTCAAGCCATGCTTTAAGGATGCTTATGACAGCGACAAATGCCATTCCTGCCACAAAATTCTTTGTCCAGCCCCACAATGGAGCATGCGCATTTACATATCTCTTTATTTTATATGAAGTTAATCCAAGTACGATTATCCAGCTGAGCATGGTAGTAAAGGCCGCACCGACAATCCCAAACCGAGGTATCAACAACAAATTAGTTACAAGATTGAATAATGCTGCATAAACAACAATTTTTGTGCCCTCAATGGGCTTCCCAATGCCAGTGAGAACATTCAGATTTATGTGTCCCAAAGTATAGAATATCATCCCAACCACAAGTATTTGCATAGCTGGTGCTGCATCCGCATACTCTGCAGTAAACAGTATGGTGAGTATGAGTTTGGGGAAAAGAAGCATGAGAAGAGCGATTGGCACGACAATAATAAAG
Organism: Candidatus Nanoarchaeia archaeon; assembly: GCA_035289765.1. Taxonomy (GTDB): domain Archaea; phylum Nanobdellota; class Nanobdellia; order Woesearchaeales; family UBA12501; genus WJJV01. The sequence goes on along the minus strand of DATDWE010000058.1, from coordinate 10,459 downwards.
GAGTATTTATAGATGAGCTCCATTGCCGTCTTCAGTTTTTGTTTTCTTCCTTTCAGCCAGAGCTCAGCTGCCAGCGGGAGCAGCACTCCAGAGACGGCATATGCAAAGTACAGAACAATGCTTGCCGTAGGTGAAGCTACCTGGTAAAGAGCGACCTCTTCTACACCGCCAAAGTAAGTTAAAACAACTGTGTCCGTGTTTAACATTATCACCCCACCCAACACCCCCACCAACAGGGTAAGACCAAAGCCCAGTATTCTCTTCAATGTCTTTCTAGGCATGTGAAATCTTGCCTCAAAGAACTGCGGAAATGTCTTGAAGAAGAAAGGGATTAATATTAAGGGAACTATGATGTAAGCAAGAAAATAAGCAACAGAAGGGGCAAGAACATCCATCCCTACTTTAAGGAATACCAATACAAGGACAAGTATAGTAAGCATCTTCAGAAGACTTACGCTTGCGTACAGGAACATCCTCTGAAACGCCTGAAAAGAGTATACAAGCAAGTTTTCGACAGGCATAAGAAGAAACATCAAGGCAAGAAATTTTATTATGAGAGAGGCTGATTCCGCATGAAAAAAATATCTGGCAATTATATCTGATAGGAGTATCATAATCAAACATAATGCTGCTGAAAGTGTCATCTGTATGGAGAAGACAGAGATGATGACACTTTTAATGCCAGAATAATCTTTTTTGTGGATATAATCAGAGACGAATTTCACAAGTGCCTGGTTGAGCCCAAAATCCTTGAATATCACCAAAAGACCAAAGAAAGCTAACACAGCATAGAAAAGACCATACCCTTCCTTTGTCAACCCTCTTGTCAGGACAATCCTGATAGTATATCCTACAAGGGCGGCAAGAAGCGAGATTGCAAAGATATAAACTGTTCCTATCAGGGTTTTTTTAGCATAGTTTGTCATCTTCAAAACACTCCAGAACATCCGCTGGATAGTTATTCTGCTTCAGAATGGCTGTAGTATATCCAAGTCCAATTGGAAAGATATGTATGAGAATGTCTGTTCTTGGAGGTGTGTTGACTAAAAGTGTTTTTATTTCGCTCATTTTTGACTAAACCACTCCACAGTCCTTCTTATGCCTTCCCCTACGCTGATCTCAGGCATCCATCCCAGCTCAGCCTTCGCAAGGCTGCAGTCAAGCTTTATCCTCTGGATCTCTCCCGGGATTGGTGCTGCATTCACTGCATCCATGTCTGTTCCTGTCGCATTTTTTATCAGGACATAGAGATTGTTCACTGATGTCTCTTTTCCAGTGCCGATATTGAATATCCTGCTTTTTGTGTCCTTTTCCAGGGCAAGAAGGTTGGCTCTTGCGACATCTCCAACAAAGACATAATCCCTTGTCTGATTTCCATCGCCAAATATCTCTGGCTTTTCCCTGTTCTTTATCTTGTCAATGAATATAGACACCACTCCAGCCTCTCCTTTTGGATCCTGCCTTGGACCGAATACATTTGAATACCTCAGTATAGTATAATCAATGCCATAAAGATGCCTGTACAGGAAGATGTAGTGCTCTGCTGAATACTTTGAGACCCCATAATGCGAGATGGGATGGGCAGGATGCTTCTCGTCGCATGGAAGGTATTCTGGCTCTCCATAGCATGCCCCTCCAGAGCTTGAATATACAACCTTCTTGACCTTGAACTCCCTGCATAGCTCAAGAACCTCTATTGTGCCTATTATGTTTGAGATTGCGTCAAAGACCGGCTGCGAGACTGATTTCCTCACGTTTATCTGCGCTGCCTGATGCACCACAAAATCAGGCTTCTCTTTCCTGAACACATTACTCAATAGCGCATTCGTGATGTCCATCTCATAAAGCCTTGCTTTTGGATTCACATTCTCCCTGCTGCCTGTCACAAGGTTATCAACAACTGCAACATCATAATCATTCTCTATGAGCAGGTCAACTATGTGGCTTCCGATGAATCCTGCTCCTCCTGTTACAAGCACTTTTGCTTTCATTTTTGCACCTATTTTACGCTCCTGAAATACTCAACTGTCCTTTTGAGGCCTTCATCCAGGCTTATCTTGGGCTCCCATTTGAGAAGCTTCCTTGCCTTGGATATGTCAGGCTTCCTGACCTTTGGATCATGCTCTGGCAATGGCTTGAAGATCACTCTGCTCCTGCTGCCTGTGAGCTGTATCACCTTCTCTGCAAAATCCGTGACACTCACTTCATTAGGATTTCCTATGTTTGTGGGATATATCTCTTTGGACATCAGAAGCCTGTAAATCCCCTCAACCTCATCATCCACATAGCAGAAGCTTCTTGTCTGGCTTCCGTCACCGAATACTGTTATTGGCTTGCCCTCAAGAGCCTGGTTGATGAAAGAAGGGACAACTCTGCCGTCATTCTTCCTCATGCGCGGGCCATATGTGTTAAATATCCTTACAATCCTGACGTCAGCTTTGTATGCCCTGTGGTATGCCATTATGAGAGCTTCTGCAAACCTCTTGCTCTCATCATAGCAGCTCCTCACGCCTGTTGTGTTCACATTTCCGTTGTAGGTTTCGGGCTGCGGATTCACTTCAGGATCGCCATAGCACTCTGATGTAGATGCAAAAAGAAGGACTGCCTTCTTCTCCTTTGCAAGGTCGAGCATGTTGAGCGTTCCGACTGAGTTTGTCATCGCGATCTCTACAGGAAGCCTGTCGAAATCAACAGGCGATGCAGGAGACGCGAAGTGAAGGATATAATCAATATCTCCCTCAATCTTTATCTTTTTTGTTGCATCGTTCTCTATAAGCCTGAAATTCTTGCTGCCCATGAGGTGCTTTATATTGTTCCTGCTTCCGGTTATGAAGTTATCCATGCATATGACCTTCATGCCTTTTGCAAGAAGATAATCGCAGAGATGGCTTCCCAGGAATCCTGCTCCTCCTGTCACCAATGCTGTCTTCATCGTGCACCCCTAAAATAACTTTCTGCCTGTGCCAGCTCCTCCAGCGTGCCAATATCAAACCTTATCTTATCTTCTCTGGCAAACGCATGGATATGTATCCTGCTGTACAGCAGCATAGGAATATTGCCTATAAAATCCCTCTTATCATGGTCAAACTTCATTTCTTTTATTAATTTTATGGTGTCAGCTGAGTAGAGGTAAATCGCAGGGCATATCCAGTCTGATCTTGGGTTCTTTGGCTTCTCCTCAAAGCTTATCACAAGATGGTTGTCATCAAATTCAACGCATGCGCTCCTCTTTATCCTGTCCTTGTCCTTCTCCCTGTATGCGACCACTATGCTTGTTTGCACCTCATTGAAGAATCCAACAAGGTCCCTCAAATCAAGTTTCAGGAGATTGTCTCCAGCTATCACAAGAGTGTCATCCTCTATGGCCTCCTGCTTCAGCACAAGAAGCAGATCATAGACCGCGCCGAGCCTCTCATCATTGGTGTTTGTCCGGTCATTTATCAGCTTTAGGGGGATTCTGGAATTGTAGCTGTCTTTCCATTCCTCAAACTGCCTGTGGTATCTGTTGTTTGTGACAATGAATATTTTGTCTGCATCAGTGCGTTCAATATTCTCAACAGTGTGCTGTACAATGGGCTTTCCTGCAACATTTATCATTGGCTTTGCTATGCCCTCAACAATAGGCCTCAGAATACTGTACTTTTTTGGGCTGCTTTCCTTGAGGTCCGCCAGCTCTTTTTCCAGCCTGGTACCATAGCCTGCTGCAAGAATTACTGCCTTCATGATTATCTTCCGATTCCAAAATACCTGAAGCCAAGGGATCTCATCTCAGTCCTGCTGTAGATGTTCCTTCCATCAAATATCACGGGCCTCTTCATCAGTTTTTTCATCTTTGCCTTGTCAAGATTCCTGAACTCGCTCCATTCAGTCACAACCACAAGAGCATCGCATCCTTCCAATGCCTCGTAAGGGGTCTTTGCATAATCAACATTCTTAAGCACCCTCTTTGCGCTTCTCTCTGCCTCTGGATCAAAAGCAACTATCTTTGCCCCAAGCTTCTGGAGCTCATTTATTATTGCTATTGAAGGAGCCTCTCTTATGTCGTCTGTCTTTGGCTTGAATGCAAGGCCCCAAACAGCTATCTTCCTGCCTTTCAGGTCTGCAAGCTCTTTTCTTATCTTCGGGATGAGCCATGTCTTCTGCTCCTCATTGACCTGATCCACTGCCCTGAGTATCTTGAAGTCAATGCCATACTCTTTTCCTGTTGCAACAAGGCCTCTCACATCCTTTGGAAAGCAGCTTCCCCCATACCCCAATCCTGCATGAAGGAATCTTGGGCCGATCCTGCTGTCAAGGCCTATGCCCTTTGCGATCATCTTGATGTCTGCTCCTGTCTTCTCGCACAGCCTTGCGATCTCATTCATGAAGGATATTCTTGTGGCAAGCATGGCATTGCTTGCATATTTTATTAGCTCTGAGCTTTTTACGTCAGTGACGAGGATGGGCTTCCCTGTCCTCTCAATCCCTCCATAGATGCTGAGCATTATGCTCTTTGCCTTGCCATTGTCAACTCCTATAACAATCCTGTCAGGGTTCATGAAGTCATGGATAGCGTTTCCTTCCCTGAGGAACTCAGGGTTTGAGACAAGGTCAAACTCATGCTTCTCTTTCTGGCTGCCTTTTATGATCTCCCTGATCTTGTCTGCAGTGCCCACAGGCACTGTGCTCTTGTCTACAATCACCTTGTAGCTGTTCATGAATGTTCCTATATCCTTTGCTGCTGATTCTATAAAGGCCATGTCCACAGAGCCGTCTGGAGCAGACGGAGTTCCTACTGCTATGAATATCACATCAGAGCCCTGTATTGCCTTCTTCTTGTCTGTAGTGAAGCTAAGCCTTCCTTCCCTCACATTCCTTTTCACTAGGTCGCTGAGGCCTGGCTCGTAGATCGGCAGCTCGCCCTTCCTGAACCTCTCAATCTTTTCCTTGTCTATGTCAAGGCATATGACCTCATTGCCAAGGTCTGCAAGGCATGCTCCTGTCACGCTTCCCACATATCCTGTTCCGATTATTGTTATCTTCATTTTTGCCCCTCTATTGTATTTATGACTTTTTCCTTTATCTCGTCCATCTTCTTCTTCTCCTTTGCCTCTACTCTGAGCCTCACAAGTGGTTCTGTGTTTGATTTCCTGAGATTGAACCACCAGCCATTGCCCTCCACAGAGACTCCGTCGATGTGAAGAACCTTAACCCCCTTCTCTTTCCTGAAATTACCCTCAACTGCTTTGAGTATCCTGTCTCCATCCTCAGTGCTGCTTATGCCTATGTTTATCTCCGGAGTGTTATAGTATACTTTCAATGGCTTCACAAGTGCAGAAAGCTTTTTCCCTGACTTTGAGAGCAGGGACATGATCTTCACTGCAGCAAAGAGCCCGTCATCAATGCAGTAATTGTCCTTGAACATCACATGGCCTGAGAACTCGCCTGCAAGCACTCCTCCTTCTTTCACAAGAGCCTCTTTGTAGAAAGGATTGCCAACCCTCATTATTTTAGGCACTCCCCCCTTGCCCTTAATTGTCTCCCCTGCAATCTTGCTGAACCTGAGGTCAAAATAAACTTTCTCTCCTGGGTGTTTCTCAAGCTCTGGTGCAGCAACAAGAGAGATATAGATGTCAGCAAAGACAATCTCTCCTTTATCATCTATTATAACAGACCTGTCTGCATCACCGTCAAAGAAAACACCGAGGTCTGCCTTTTCCTCAACAACCCGTTTCCTCAGGTCATCCATGTTCTTTATGTCATGCGGATTTGCAGGATGGTTTGGGAAACTGCCGTCAGGCTCAGGATACATATGGATTGCCTCAACATCAAGCTTGTCAAGCAATGGCTTTGCAGATAGCGCTCCCATGCCGTTTCCGTAATCACATACAACCTTCAGGCCCTTGATGCTCTTTCCATAGCTCAACACGTGCTTTATGTAATCGCCAAGAGGCTTTTTCTTAATTATCTTTCCTTTTGACCTCACCTTTATGAACTTGTTTTTTATTATGATGTCCTTTATCTCTTCCATTCCAGAACCGCTCCCTATCTGGAGTACAGGATATCTTATCAGCTTGAATGCATTATAGTTACCGGGATTGTGGGATGCGCTTATCACAATGCCTGCCTCATGTTTGTAATGCGCGACAGCAAAGCTTACAATAGGCGTAGGAACCATGCCGATGTCCAGAACATCTGCTCCCTGGTCAGTTATTCCCCTGCTCAGGGACCTGAAAAGCGATGCAGAGCTTTTCCTCATATCCATGCCAACAACGACATTTTTGCATCCAAGAAACTGCACCATGGCCCTGCCTACAAGGTATGCCAGCTCCTCATCTATCTGGTCTGGGTATACTCCCCTTACATCATATGCCTTGAATACTGAGCTGTCAACTGTCATTTTAGCCCCCTTTGCATCGTGCTTTCTGGTATATGCAATCAAGCCTGATTTAAAAATGTTTTTATGAGTATATAAAAAATGGTATTGGCCCCATATGCTGTTAAACGAGCCCATTAGGCCATTTGGAACATCAAAAGATTTATATATAAGCATTATCAAAGCCAATATACTATTATCCTATGATAACCTCAACAAAAAACCTCAACAAAAGGCAGTTATAATGACCAAAATCAACAGACTGGTAATGGACGGTTTCAAGTCCTTTGCAAAAAGGACAGAGCTTGTTTTTGGAGATGATTTCAACTGCGTTCTTGGGCCCAATGGGTCAGGGAAATCCAACATACTTGATGCGCTGTGCTTTGTTCTCGGCAAGTCATCAGCAAAGGCATTGAGGAGCGAGAAATCCGCAAACCTGATCTATAACGGCGGAAAATCAAAGAATCCTGCAAAATCAGCAGAGGTTTCAATATATTTTGACAACTCAAGAAGCACATTCCCGACTGATGACAAAGAGGTGAAGATAACAAGGGTTGTGAAGAAGAGCGGCCAGAGCATATACAAGATAAATGATGAGATGAGGACAAGGCAGCAGATCATTGAGCTTCTTTCTCTTGCAAGGATAAATCCTGACGCATACAACATAATACTCCAGGGAGACATAGTGAGGTTTGTTGAGATGCCTCTTGAGGAGAGAAGGCAGCTTGTTGAGGAGATAGCGGGGATCTCTGTTTATGAGGAGAAGAAGCTGAAGGCAGTCGGAGAGCTGCAGAGGGTTGAGGAGAGGCTCAAGGAGGCAGAGATAGTCCTCACAGAGAGGAAGACAAGGCTTTCAGAGCTCAGAAAGGAAAGGGACCAGGCGATAAAATACAAGGATCTCAATGACAGGATCAAGAAATGCAAGGCATCACTGCTCTACAGGAAGATAGAGAACAGGAAAAAAGAGAAGGAGGAGTTTGATGCAAGGATTGACAAGCACCAGAAGCAGATTGAGGAGAAGCAGAAGGAGATCTTAGGGCTGAAGCAGAGCATAAATGACAAGAAGAGCAGGATCAGCGACATAAATAAGGAGATAGAGACAAAAGGGGAGAAGGACCAGGTTGACCTGAACAAGGAGATAGAGAAGCTGAAGGTTGATGCCGCATCCTCAAAGAACAGGATTGAATCATTGAAGTCAGAGATATCAAAGATAAAGCAGAGAAAGACCCAGCTCAGGGAGAGCTCTGATGAGATCAGGTTCAGGATAAAGAAGATTGAAGAGGAGAAAGAGGACCTCAGGAAGCAGATTGCTAACAGAGAGAAGGAGATAGGCCAGATAGAGAAGAGGGTTGATGAGTTCAGGAAGAAAAACAAACTGGATGATGTTGAAGGCCTTGAGAAGGACATTGACAGGATAGACAAAGAAGCAGAGGAAATGCAGAAGGAGATACATAAGCTGAGAGAAGAGCAGCAGGAGCTCCTTAGGCAGAAGGACAGGACAGAATTCCAGATAAATGCCATTGATGAGAAGATCACCAAGGTTCTTGAGGTTGAGAAGGAGAACAGGACGCAGATAGATGAGCTCAAGTCAAAAAAGGAGAAGTTCAAGGGCTCTACAATCGATCTCAACAAGAGGCTGAGCAAGGATTCAGAGCTTGCAGCCCAGCTTGAGAATGCAAGAAATAATTTCCTGAAGCTTCAGGAAGATCTGTCAAAGCTGAATACCAAGAACATATCGATACAGGAAAAGCTTGGAGAGAACAGCGCACTGAGGAAGATACTGGCAGAAAAGAATAGGATATCAGGGATATACGGCACCGTATCAGAGCTTGGCAAGGTTGATTCAAAATACTCTCTTGCCCTTGAGATTGCAGCAGGCGCAAAGACTACATCTGTTGTGGTGAAGGATGATAAGGTGGCCAGCCAGTGCATCAAATACCTGAAGGACAACAAGCTTGGGATCGCGACATTCCTACCGCTGAACAAGATAAAGGATGTTGAGAAGAATCAAGAGGTTAAGGCGCTTGCCTCCTCTGAAGGCGTGCATGGTTTTGCTATTGATCTCATATCATTTGACCCAAGATTCAAGAATGTGTTCTCATATGTTTTCGGAAACACCCTTGTTGTTGAGTCAATAGACACAGCAAGAAGGATCGGCATAGGAAAGGTTAAGATGGCCAGCCTTGACGGAGACCTTGCAGAGCTGAGCGGAGCAATGCAGGGCGGCTACAGGTCAAGAAAGGGGGCTGGCCTGGGATTCTCAGAGAAGGACATTGAAAAGGACATAAAGGAATGCGGGAAGAAGCTTGAGGACAGTGATGCTCTTGTTAAACGGCTTGAGAAGGACAAGAAAGAGAATGAGGACACAATATACCACCTCAGGCAGGAAAAGGCAGGCCTTGAAGGGGACATAATAAAGCTGGAGAAGCTGCTTAACCTGCAGTCAGGAGACACAGAGGCATCCAAGAAAGAGAGGAAGGAGCTTGAATCCCAGCTTAAGGAAGCAGAGAAGAAGATTGACAATGTCGTATCAAAAATATCAGAATGCAACAGGACACTGGCCCAGAACAAGATAAAAAGGCAGGATGTAAGGAACAGGATCACTGAGCTTAGGAATCCTGCGCTCATAGCAGAGCTAAATGCATTTGAGGAGAAGAGGAGCCAGCTTAAGGAGGAGCTTGTCGCGAAGAACGGAGAGATAAAGAACTTTGACGCCCAGATAATCAATGTCTTCAGGCCTGAGCTTGAGAACATTGACAGGATAACGAAGCAGCATGAGAAAGAGGAGCAGGACTTCAAAGATGAGACAGCTGCCCTCACTGAGAACATCGCAATAATGTCCTCTGATCTCAAGGAGAAAGAGGAGAAGCAGAGGAAATTCCAGACCCAGTTCAGGGGCCTTTTCACAGAGAAGTCAAAGATTGATGAGAAGATAAGGAAAGATGAGGAGAGCCTCGAAGGCCTTGTTGAGCAGCAGAGAGGCATAGAGCAGAAGATAAACTCAATAAATGTGGAGTCTGCCAAGGTAAGGGCAGAGCTGCAGGGATTTGAGGAGGAGTACAGGGAGTATGAGGGCGTTGAGGTTTTCAGCAGCAAGTCAGAGCAGGATCTCAGGAAGGATATGGGGATATGTGAGGGAGTGCTCACAAAGATAGGCTCTGTCAACATGAAGTCGCTTGAGATCTTCGACCAGGTCGAGGGCGAGTATGATGAACTGCAGAAGAAGAGGGAGAAGCTCATGCTTGAGAAAGAGGATGTCCTTGTCATGATGAATGAGATAGAATCAAAGAAGAAGGGCATGTTCATGAAGACATTTGAGGTCGTGAACAATAATTTCAAGACGATCTTCTCTGCGCTGTCAACAAAGGGAGAGGCATCGCTGGTCATTGAGAATGAGGAGATGCCTTTTGAAGGCGGCCTGATGATAAAGGTAAGGCTGTCAGGCAACAAGTTCATGGACATAAGAAGCCTTTCAGGAGGAGAGAAGACAATGACTGCTCTCGCATTCATATTCGCAATACAGGAGCATGAGCCTGCATCATTCTATGTGCTTGATGAGGTTGATGCAGCTCTTGACAAGAAGAACTCTGAGAAGCTGTCAGAGCTTGTCAGGAAATACTCAGAGAAAGCCCAGTATATACTAATAAGCCACAATGACGGTGTCATAAGCCAGGCCAACACCATCTATGGTGTGAGCATGGACGAGCACGGCAAGAGCAATGTTGTGAGCTTGAAGATCTGAGAATTATACTGTTTTCTGAACAAGCCTAACCGAGCATAGCCTCAATATCCTTTATTGTCCTATCCCAGCTGTATCTTGTTGTCACTGTTTTTCTTGCGACGCTGCCTATTGCTTTCCTGAGTTCAGGGCTGTCAATAAGCTTTGAGAGCTTCTTTGCAAGCATTGCAAAGTCCTTTGGGGGGAACAGGTATCCGTTCTTTCCTTCTTTGACATAAAAGGGTATGCATCCAACGCTTGTTGCCACAACAGGCAGTCCGCAGCTCATTGCCTCCATTGTCGCAAGAGAGCTTGTCTCTGCAAGGCTTGGCATCACAAAGATGTCCATTGCCTGAAGATAGTCAGCCACTTTGTGGGTTGCCTCA